>CALIRS010000225.1 GCA_938042205.1 uncultured bacterium
GATATTATCGGAGAAATCGATTTTTTCAAAGATTAGAGATGGTGGTGCTTTCCTCCTTCAGAATGGCCTCCTGAAACAACGTAAATGACGGTCTTTTCAGGTGCTTTAAATGTCACTCTCTCCCTTCCGACTAAATATATACATTGTCCTTTTGAAAGAAAAAATTCTTCATTTTCATTATTAACCTCTACTTCACCTTTAATAATACAATAAATTTCTTCGTGACCTGGGCCTGGTGATATAACTCTTTCTTCTCCTGGTTCGAGAACACCATAAATTAAATAGCAAGCATGCGTTCCCGTGGCTTCACTTCCGGCAATGAACTCGCCTTTTCTTAATAAATTATCTTGGATATTAATTATTTTCATAATATCCTCCCGACTAAATATCCTAACATTTTTTAGATTTATAAAGAAATATCTGGTAAATTATCAGGTAAATGGCAACGCCTGAGAAAGTAATCATTTTACTTCTTGATGGAGTTTCCGATCGGCCTTCTGAAGCTCTTGAAGGTAAAACTCCTCTTGAGGCAGCTTCTACTCCTAATCTCGATATGCTTGCAAAAATGGGAACCAGCGGATTAATGCACACTATTGAGCCATTTTGTGCTCCTTCAACGGATCTTGCCCATTTTGTGCTTTTTGGATACTCACCTCAGGATTTCCCGGGACGTGCATGGATAGAGGCAATCGGGAGTGGCATCAATGTCAGCAGCGATGAACTTGTATTGCGTGATCTCTTTGTAACCGCTTCTTATGAACCCAAAGAAGGGTGGATTATCGAGCGAGAAAATGTTTATTTCAATGAGAAGGAATGTCAGATATTTTCGCAGGCAATATCGCTGTATAAAAGAGATGAATACCAGGCAAGACATATCTATAGCGGGAAGAGACATGGTTTTCTAATTATTTCAGGTCCGGTGTCGAAACACATTTCAGATACAGACCCCTTCATGTCAGGTTTGCCCGTATTGAAATCAGAACCTCTTTCCGAAGCAATTAACAGAAAAAAAGCAGAAATGACATCCCGATTTCTAAATTCTTATACTGAATGGGCCTTCAGAACTCTCATGAACCATGAAATAAACATAAAAAGGGTGTCATCTGGACTACCGCCAATCAATTTTCTTGTCGCGAAATGGCCAGGGAAAACTAAGGTACTTAACAGCTTCTTTAATACCACTGGTTTCAAAGCAATAATGGTTGCTCGCGGCGCTCTTTTTAAAGGATTTTCGAAAATGCTTAACATAGAATTTGAAGAACTTCCTCGCCTGAATGATGCCGTCTCAGAAATTGAATATCTCGCTACAAAAACCACGTCGCTTATACAAAAAGGATTTGATTTCATTTTTCTTCACACAAAAACCCCAGATGAAGCCGCCCATCGAAAAGACCCTTTAATGAAAAAGAAAGTAATTGAGGAGATTGACAAGGGAATCAAGTGCTTTATTGAAGACGATATATGTTTCTCACCTGAAATAGTTTTTATAGTGACTTCAGACCATGCCACGCCATCCTCAGGTACATTAATACATTCAGGTGAACCGGTACCTATTTGTGTAATTTCTAACAACCTGCTTAAAGACGATGTAAACAGATTTTCTGAAAAAGAAGCTTCAAAAGGAGGTTTAGGCTTTCTCCGCGGAAAGGATTTTATGCCTCTTATTTTAAACCTTACCGACAGGATTAGATATCTTGGCTCAAGGGGATTTTCAGAACCCTGGCTTTCTAAAGCAGACAAACGAAGAATCAAGCCCTTAAAATTTAAACCTTAAATTTTCAAAATTTCTACTACCCTCGTAGCGGCACTTCTCCAGGAAAATTCATTTGCTACAAATCTATGCAATTCTAATCTAAAGTCAAAATCCTTAGTTGGAAGTTCTAAAGCTTTAAGACAGCAGTTTGCAAGTCTTGAAATAAAGCCTTCTTTTAAAGTAAGTTCAGGCAAGCTATTCAGTTTAGAAATATTGTTCCTTAATATTTTATCTGTATCTCCAAAACCATAAGCAGCAGTAATAACGGGAACCGCTCCTGAAGCTGCGGCTTCAATCGCCACAAGCCCAAAAGACTCCAGGTAGACAGAAGGTCCCAGAAAAATATCTGTCATTGACAGAAGTAGTCCAAGCCTTTCGTGATCAAGGTAGCCAGCAAAATAGATATTTTCTCTAATTTTCTGAGGATCTACCAGCGAAAGATAATTTTTAAGTTCTTTTTCGTTTTCTAAAAAAACCTTAATGAAATCATTCGCTGGATCAAGCTCAAGATTCTGGATACTGCCAGGGTCAACTTCATAATGTAACTCAAGTAATTTACGCAAAAGCTCAGTATTTTTTGTAGCAATAGCTTCCCTGATACTTTCAAGGATTCCCCTGCTGCTTCCAAGTCCTACAAGTATTATCTTAGCATCTGGATACTCATTTAATATTAAAGGCGCAGCTAATAATACCGCTTCAGGACCCTTAGTCCAGAGATACTTTCCCGTAAAAGTTAGAATTGGCTCTTCTAAGCGAATCTCATTCAAGTAATTTGAGAAGCCAGGTTCAGTTAGCTTTTCCGCTTCATAAATATCAATATCTTGGTAGAGCTTTATTAATCTCTCAATGTTTACTTCAGATTTAATTTTTCTTATTAATTCTTCTCTCTTCTTTGCTAATATTATTCTTTTCCTGTCTTCAAAAAGTATATTTATCTTATCAATCAATTCATCCCTGGTTGATAAACGATAATTTCTCGGTCTAAAAACATTTGTATCAACTCCTGGATGAACCACAAAAACTGACTTGTCAGGAATTCTATTT
>CALIRS010000226.1 GCA_938042205.1 uncultured bacterium
CTCCGGATGAAAGTTTATTTGCCCATGGTTTGGCAGTACATATAGTATGGGTTGGTTTGCTGATGAGCTTAATTACTATCTTCACGCAGGCTTTTTCAATATATCTTGGAGATTACCACTGGCAAACAATGGTATTTACAGTGCTCTGTCTCAATCAGATGGGACATGTACTGGCTGTAAGGTCTGAAAAAAGATCAACTTTCAGCATCGGGTTTTTTACCAACAAGCCGCTTCTTGGTGCTGTAACCCTGACCTTTGTTCTTCAGCTTGCTACCATTTATATTCCTGCTCTTAATCCCATATTTAAAACGCAGCCATTAACTTTATTTGAGCTGGTAATAACTCTGGCTCTCTCTTCTGTTGTGTTTTTTGCGGTCGAAATAGAAAAGCTGACGAAAAGAATCAAGACAGAGGTTCAAGATTTTTAAAAAATTATTAAGAAATTAACTAACTACCTTCGAGAGAATGAGCAATAGTTGCCTCTTTTATATTTTTTTGTGCATGATTTATGATAGTTAACTATATTCATGGACGCTCGGATTTTTGTGCAGGTGAGGACCCTGAGGTTGAAATTCTTCTTTCCAGATAGGGTCGTATAGATTGCTTAAATTCTTTGCATAAATATCAAGAATGGAAGCAAATTCGTTTAACAATCTTTCCATGCCTGGATGAGTTGGTTTGGGCTTGTTTTCCAGACAAACTTCCCGAAGTATGTGAGGGTGATCTATTATCATGCAGGGCTTTAAAAGGTTTGAAGAGTAAGGAATCCTCCTTCGAATGCTTTCCATAAATTGAGAGTGAAAAACCTCTTTAAGGCTCTTTTCCTTGATATTATCCACTGCGAAGTGAAAGAAAATACAAGGCTCGACTTCGCCCTTAGAGTTAATATGAATGTATTCCCTGCCTGCGATGCAACCGCCTACCAGGGGCGCGTCTCCCCAGAAATCCACCACTAATAGAGGTTTTTCTTTTCTTATTCTTTCTGTTGTCAACCTGACCATGTTTCTTTGTTCGGGTGTCGGCATAAGTGATAGATCAGGATCTCTTCCAACAGGCATGTATAAAAAATACCAGAGGACGAATGCTCCTTCTTCAAGGATAAAATCTATGAATTCATTCGAAGTTACAACTTCTGTATTGTATCTGGTAGGAACGACAGAAATTCCAAAGAAAACGCCACTTTCTTTCAAAAGATGCATCGCGTTAAGTGCTTTTTTAAAGGAATTATTACCTCTTCTTTTATCAGTTTGCTCTTCAAACCCTTCGATGGAGACCATAGGAGCCACGTTTCCGAGGTCTGAAATTTGATGACATAATTCTTCATTTAGAAGATGACCATTGGTAAAAACTTGAAACACAGCGTCTTTGTGTTTTCGATAAATCTTGAATAGATCAGTGCGAAGAAACGGTTCCCCACCCAAGATGGTATATAAATAAACTCCCATTTCCTTCCCTTCGCTAACAATTCTGTCGATTATGTCGATCTCTAGATCATCTTTCCTCGAATATTCACCGGCATAGCATCCTTCACATCTAAGGTTGCATCTCATAGTGGGGCTTATAAGAACTGTAAATGGTGCCAGGACCTCTTTTTTTCCATTTATAACCTGGTATCTCTTTTTGTTTCCTTCAAGAACAGCATTTACTAGGAAGTTATTAATAAATGAATACCGACAGCGAGGGTTTAATTCTTTTAATATGCGCTGGGCGATTTTTAAAGCCGGATGGTTCTGGTATTTTGCAATTCCCAATCTCTGAAAAAGTCTGCTTTTCCCGGCTGAAAAATATCTGTCAAGGAATGCTGAAGCTATTTTGGTTCCTCTTTCGCTTCTTGTAAGGAGCCATGAAAGAATCCCAAAGATTTCAGTTCCGTCAAATGTAAAAAAGGATTTTTCTCTATTTTCCTTTTTCAATGAAATTTTTTGATTCATTCAACCACCCCCTCACTTAATTTTCCTAAATGAAGCGATGCTGAATGAAAAAGTGCAAAACTGTCTTTAAAGTTGCAGTTAATTCATCTGTGGTCCAGTCTTTCTTTAACATTAAAGAACTAAGAATTAGCATGTTCAGATAACCAACCCACGATAATGCCAGATTTTCAGCTTCGTCATCACTTAAGCCTTCTTTTGCTTCAGAAAATATTTCTTTTGCCTTTTCAAAGATAGATTGAAAATATTCGCTTGCGATTGCCTTTTTACCCTCTACAAATCCTAAAAGTTCGCCCAGTATTACTTTTATTACGTCCTGACGCCGTTTAAAAAATTCAAGGTAACCATTTGCAAAACCGAGCAGTTTCTCTTCAAGATTCTGAGCAATGGAAATCCCTTTTTCCACGCTTTTTAAAAGTTCTGACAGCTCTCCTTTGAGTGCTGCTTCAAAAAGGTTTTCTTTGTCTTTAAAATAATAATAAACTGTAGGCTTAGTCACCTCTGCTCTTTCAGCGATCTCTCTAATAGAGGCTCCCCGATATCCTTTCTCAGAAAAGAGCTTTAATGCGCTTTCTTTTATCCTATCTTTAGCATTCATTTACCTACCGGTAGGTAAAGTTATCATAAAGCGAATTAAAATTCAACCTGTGAAGCATAATTTTTGTGATTAATTATTATGTGCTTATATCGTTACAGGAGTAGAATGTTTTTTGTTTGCCTTATGAGGCATGGGAACTGGAAGATACCTTTGATTTGGAATTTTACCCTTTGGGTATTTTGAGGATAAAAATAGAATTTACGGGATTTTTTGATGTTTTATGAGAGAGCAGTATCATCGAGGCTCCTTCTGGACATTTTGCAAACAATTCAAAAGATTAAAAGATATGGACAGGGATAATTCTTGTAAAGAATTCTTAAACGATATAAAAACCAATGAGGTAGTGGTGAGAAATCTTGAAATTGTTGGTAAAGACGCTAATTAACTCCTCGATGAAATAAAGTTCAAACATCGCGAAGGCTCTGGATCCCGAATAATAGGGCTAAGAAATCGTTTCATTAATGGATATATCGTATTTGATTACAAAATAGCATAGAAGATTGTAACGAGTTAGCTTCGTAAGTAGAGTAGTGAATTACCTTACTTGTTAACCTGGAGCTATCTGGTTACAAGCTCGATGGTCAAAGCAATGAAAAGTGAGAATTATTTTAATCTGAATTCAACAAAAGTCCCGATGATATGTTTATTAATAAATTTTAGCCGCATTTAGATTGATATTATTGTTAAAATTTTTCATTCTTCTGACCTGCGAAATTCACAATTCAAGACCTGACCCCATCCTTTGCTATCTTCGCATTTTGGCTTTTTGTCGTACCTTTTTTGAAATTTTGACGGGGTAGCATTTTTTCTGATATCATTTTGAAAATCCTTTAAACCGGTCCTGTGAGACTGGTAAGGAGAGGAGTGGAAAAATGAAGGACATGAGGAACTTACCTGCAAGAGAGCGGGTAGGTTTTTTTATGTTCAGAAAAAGATGAAAAAAGTCATTCTTGATGCAGATGCTATCCGTAGATCCCTTGTAAGAATTGCTCACGAGATTTTAGAGAAAAATAAGGGTGCCTCTGATTTATATGTCATCGGAATCTGGACAAGGGGCTATTTCCTCGGAAGGAGATTAGCAAATAAGATTAAAGAAATTGAAGGAATAGATGTTCCTGTTGGCTCGATAGATGTCACTTTTCACAGGGATGATATTGAAATTAGGGGTTTGAAAGAAGCTGGAAGAAGCGAAATCCCCACCCTGGTTGATGAAAAAACAGTGGTCCTCGTTGACGATGTCCTTTATACCGGAAGAACTGTCAGAGCAGCGCTCGATGCTTTAATCGGGTACGGTCGGCCTAAAAAAGTACAGTTTGCGGTGCTGATTGACCGAGGTCACCGGGAACTTCCTGTTAGAGCAGATTATGTTGGCAAAAATATTCCCACCAGTAAAGAAGAAGAGATAAAGGTTTTAATCGAAGAAGTGGATGGCAAAGATGAAGTGGTGTTGATAAAAGGCGAGAAGAAATGAAGCATCTTGTTTCCATTCTGGATTTAAACAACAAAGACGTAAACAAGATATTTTCAATAGCGAAACATTTTGAAGAAGTACTTGAAAGAAGAGTCAAGAAAGTTCCTGCTCTTATTGGGAAAACTTTAGCGCTACTGTTTATTGAACCATCTACCAGAACAAAGACATCATTTGAGCTGGCAGCAAGAAGACTATCCTGTGATACGATTTCACTTTCAGTATCAACTTCCTCTTTGAAAAAAGGAGAAACACTTGAAGATACAGCCAGAACACTTAGCTCTATGAAGGTAGATTGTGCTGTCGTCAGGCATCCTCATGAAGGGGCTGCAAAAAAACTAGCTTCGCTTAATCTTTTTCCTGTCATAAACGGCGGGGATGGTAAAGGAGAGCATCCAACGCAGGCACTGCTTGATGCATATACTGCTTTGAAAAAGCTAAAGAGCCTTAATGGAAAGAAAGTTTCTATCATTGGCGATGTTCTTCATTCACGGGTAGCGCGTTCGGGGATAGAACTCTGGCATCGGTTAGGAGCAAAGGTTACTCTGGTGGGGCCACCAACACTTCTACCGCGGCATCTTCCTGAATATGTAGACGTCTCATACCGCCTGGACGAAGTGATGAAAAATTCAGACATCCTTTATTTTTTGAGAATCCAGAGGGAAAGATTAGGTGGCGAATGTTTAGCAGGGATTGAAGATTACCGGGACCTTTACGCACTTACAAAGGACCGCCTTAAAAATCTTCGAAGAGATGTGGTTATAATGCATCCCGGTCCTGTAAACAGGGGCATTGAGCTTGACCCTGAAGTTATTTACGATGAGAGATCTATTATAGAGGAACAAGTTTTTGAAGGTCTTTCAATAAGGATGGCTGTTCTAACCCTTCTCCTTTCGGAAAAAGGAGGGTTTCATGAAATACCTGCTTAAGAAAGGGACGGTGGTTTGCCCGATAACATGTAAAGAGTCAGAGTTAGATGTTTTAATTGATAATGGAATGATAGTTCGAGTTGAAAAAGGTATATCCGATAAAAAGGCATTGGCTCTTGATGCTTCTCAATGTATTGTGATGCCAGGTTTCATTGATCTTCATGCACATCTGCGAGAGCCTGGTGAAGAAGAGAAAGAAACGCTTTATACTGGGGCAAAGGCGGCGCTTGCGGGTGGTTTTGTAAGAGTTGTGTGTATGCCAAACACTGAGCCACCACTCTCAACATCTTTTCTAATAAAAGCGGTGGCGCAATCGGATGCTTCCAGTCTTTTTTGTAGGGTCCTTCCAACAGGGTCGCTCAGTAAGAATAGAGAAGGAAAGGAAATCGCTGAATTAAACCTGATGGCAAAGGCAGGAGCGGTTGCATTTTCGGATGATGGATCTTCAATTCAAAGTGCCGGATTGATGCGAAGTTTAATGCTTTATTCCCTAACTACCAAAAAACCACTTTTCCTTCATGAAGAAGATGTTAACCTTAGCCCTCAAACCTGCATTCATGAGGGAAAGGCATCTTTTGTAACAGGTGTGGAAGGCACGCCTTCCTCTGCGGAGGCAGTGATGATAGCAAGAGACATCTTACTCGCAGAGGAAACAGGTGCAAGAGTGCATTTCCAGCACCTCTCTTCAAAGGAGTCAATAACCCTTCTAAGAAATGCCAAGAAAAAGGGGATACAAGTAACTGCAGAGGTTACTCCTCACCACCTGGTTTTGACAGAGGATGAGACCGTTTCCCTTAATCCACTTTTTAAAGTGAATCCACCTTTGAGAAGCACAGAAGACAGAAATGCCCTTGAAGAAGCTCTCGTTGAAGGTGTGATCGATGTTATTGCTACTGACCACGCGCCACACACAAAAGAGGAAAAAACGCGTGAATTTGAGCTTGCTCCTCCGGGGATAGCCGGTTTAGAGACAGCATTGCCGCTTCTTTATACATATTTCGTTGAGAAAAAAATTATCGACCTGAGAAGATTGGTAGAAGTGTTTTCGATAAATCCTGCAAAAGTTCTTGGGAAAAAAGTTTTTGCTATCAGGGAAGGAGAAAGAGCAGAGCTAACAGTGATAAATACTGCAGAGAGCAGGAAGGTCAATCCTGAAAAATTTTTCAGCAAATCAAAACTTTCTCCTTTTCAAGGATTCGAGCTTTACGGCTGGCCAGAATACGTTTTTGTGGAAGGTGAACTCAGATTTTTAAAAGGAGACTTTCCGCTTGAAGAAAGGAGATCAAAAGGAGTTGATTAAGAAAAAAGCGTTACTTGCTCTTGAAGACGGATATTATGAATATGGGGTTTCGGCAGGTGCTGACGGAGAAGCTTTTGGAGAAATAATTTTTAACACCTCTATGTTTGGTTATCAAGAAATATTTACCGATCCTTCATATGTAGGTCAAATAATTGTGATGACTTACCCGCAGATTGGTAATTATGGGTATAACGATGAAGATGTTGAATCCGATAGCCCTAAGCTTGAAGGACTTGTAGTGCGGGAACTTTCAAAAAGAGATTCAAGCTGGAGATCTCAAGGTAGTCTTCAGGAATACCTTAAAAATAACGGAATCGTTACCATAGAAGGTATCGATACCAGAGCTTTGGTGCGAAGGATAAGGGACAGAGGAGCTATGAATGCAGCAATTTCAACGGAAGATCTTAAGCCTGAAAGTCTTGTGAAAAGAGCAAAAGCATTTCCTCATATAGGTGAGCGTGATCTTGTAAAAGAGGTTACTGTGAAAGAGCCATACTGGTTTTCAAAGGAAGGGGATTTAAGAGTGGCTGTCCTTGATGGCGGTGTCAAGCTGGAGATACTTCGCCTTCTTGTAAAGGAGAGAATTTCCCCTTACATAGTCCCGGCGAACTATC
>CALIRS010000227.1 GCA_938042205.1 uncultured bacterium
GAAAAGAAGCAGTATACCCCTTATCACCGGCATTTTTCCATATCGCGAGCGAAATGATATTCCTTTAAGGTCAAAAGATTCAGAAATGATTTCACCTTCAGGCTGTCTGACAGCGATAGACCAGCGGTTTTTACCTCGAAACATAACCCCCTCAAAAACCGCCTGACCACCAATATGAAAATCTATTTTTTTAGAAAGATGCTTATCAGACATCATTCAACACCAAAATTAAATCAGGACAGCTCATTTAGAATTTCACTTAAGGATTTGGCAGGACGTCCACAGGTCATTTTTCCTTCAGAGCACTTGCCAGTGGCAACGCACGACGGTCCTGCTTTTTCAAAAATTACAGGGGCAATTTTTTTAACTTCCTCAGCCATCAAACACGCCAGCTTTCTTATTTCCCACTGAGCTCGCCTACAACATCTGAGTCTGAAGAAATGAAGTAACTCACGTGCGTTCATCGAAATGACAATTTTGGTTTCGATAGCCTGCGGTAAAAAATACCTGGCATCTTCCTGAGGAATGCCTTCCTCCACTAAAAGTCGGTAAAGTTCGAGAGACTTTTCAACATTCTCAGTTACTTTCTTTGCGTACTTCGATCCTTTGACAGAAGGTGGGATTATGAAACTGGCAACATCTGAAAGGTCCACATATCTTTGCGATTGTTGACTGTAACTGGCAACCCGATGTCTCACCAGCTGGTGAGAAGTTACTCTCGATATGCCCTCCACACCAAAAGAAAAGGTGGCATGTTCAAGAACACTAAAATGCCCCAAATTGATAATCATCCTGATGAGGCGAGAAACATCCTGGTCTGTAAGGTTTTCTTTAAGCTCAATTGCACTATGAGGGGAATAACAAAGGCGAGCTGCTGAAGCTACAGTTCTTTCCGGTTCAGTAGTATGATCAATAACACTAATTTGCATGCTGGTATTATCTGAGAAATGAAGTTTGTAAGTAAAGAGTTAAACGCTTCCTTTTTCTTCTTTATTTTTCTTATTATTCTCTCTTCGATAATAAGACTCGTATTTGTCCTGAAATTTCTGCACCCTTCCAGCGGAATCTACCACTTTTTGTTTGCCAGTAAAAAATGGATGACACTTGTTACAAATCTCTACATGTATTTCAGGAACTGTTGACCTTGTTTCAAAACGATTTCCACAGGCACAAACTACAGTAGTTTTCATATATTCGGGATGAATTCCTTTCTTCACTCTTAATCTAACCTCCTATTATGATACAGATGGCTATTTTAACACATGTCTATGAATCTTCTGGCGGTAAAATCCTTCTTAAGTAGAACTCTTTTGAACCTGGACTAAAAATTCCCAGTTAGTTCGAACAAGCTTCAATTTCTCTATCAGCCTTTCTATTGCCTCTCCGGGATCAAGTGAATGCAGCACTCTCCTGAGTTTCCATATCATCTGCGCTTCTTCAGGAGTGAATAACAATTCTTCTTTTCTGGTACCAGACTTTTCAATGTCAATAGCGGGGAATATTCTTTTTTCTGCTAATTTCCTTTCCAAATGAACTTCCATATTACCTGTACCTTTGAATTCTTCATAAATTACCTCGTCCATCCTGCTACCAGTATCAACCAAAGCAGTGGCTAAAATCGTTAAACTTCCGCCGTTTTCAATATTTCTTGCAGCCCCAAAAAATTTCTTTGGCGGGTAAAGTGCAGTTGAATCTACACCTCCCGATAATATCCTTCCTGAAGCTGGAACAGATAGGTTATAGGCTCGAGCAAGCCTGGTAATACTGTCGAGAAGTACCACAACGTCATGCCCCATTTCCACCAATCTTTTTGCTCTTTCCAACACCATTTCGGCTACCTGAATATGGTTGTCCGAAGGCTGATCAAAGGTCGATGCCACAACCTCACCTTTAACTGATCTCTGCCAATCGGTAACTTCTTCGGGCCTTTCGTCAACCAGAAGAACTATGAGCTTTGTATCAGGATGGTTAGTAGTAATAGCGTTAGCAATTTGTTTCAAAATAGTGGTCTTTCCAGCCTTTGGTGGTGAAACAATAAGTCCTCTCTGACCCTTCCCAATTGGTGCTATCAGATCAAGAATTCTTGGTGCCAGATCGCCTCCTGGAGTTTCAAGCTTAAACTTCTCAGTAGGAAATACGGGAATCAGTCTCTCAAAAGTCTGTCTCTGGCGGGAAAGTTCAGGATCAATCCCATTAACTGCTTCTACCCGCAGTAAAGCATGGTATTTCTCATTATCTTTTGGAGGACGGATAGTTCCTTCGATTTCGTCACCTTTTCGAAGGTTAAAGCGTCTGATCTGAGAAATAGAAACGTAAACATCATGTTCAGACGGCAGGAGCCCTCTAACCCTTAAAAAACCATATCCTTCAGGAAGAATATCGAGTATTCCTTTGCGTCTGAGCTCTGGTTCCTTAATTTCTTCAGCGGCTACTTCAGGATGAGTAGCCGCCACCGCTACCGCGGCTTTAGATTCATCATTACCTTTTGATTCTTTAGAAAGCTTTTCAGAAAGAACTTTTTCTTTGGGTGGTACCTCAAGTTCGCTTCCTATCTTTTCAGGGAAATTTTGAACAGGTGCTTCCAACGATTCTTCCAGGGTTGCTTTTGCAATCTGTGCTATTTGAACAATTCTTTCAATCAATTCTGGTTTCTTCAATCTGATAGAGTTAGGAATGCCAATTTCTCCCGCGATCCTCCTTAACTCCTGAATCTTTTTTGTTTCTAGACGCTCCCTGTTAATGTCTTGAATCTTCAATTCATTTCACCTCTCGGCATTTTTTAAAAAAGTATCTGTTCAAATCTTTGCCTTTTTTTGTTCCCATTGCTTTTGCCATTCAAGACTATGTTTTTCAAGCTTTTGAGCAATCTTTTGAACTCCCGGGGAAATCGCCACTCTTTTCATTACTTCATCAAGTACCCTTACCACAGCTCGATCAAGGTCAAGCCCTGAAATCCGGGCGTATCCGTATTCACCGGCAAGACTCTCTATATAATCTCCGATGCGCCTAATATCTTCAAAGTGTTCTCGATAAATGTTCTTCGACCTCGCCCCCTGTGTCTCAAGATCTCTGATTAAAAAATGACTGCGATGTTGCTCTTTATCCT
>CALIRS010000228.1 GCA_938042205.1 uncultured bacterium
AAACGTCCTTTTGATAAGGACTGATGAAAGTGTAATTGTTAAACCTGAACTTTCGGGCGGTGCTACTGTTAAAGCAGAGATTATCAGTCATGAAAAAGGTGATAAAATAATTGTATTTAAATATCGTCCCAAGAAAAGATATCGCAGAAAAACAGGGCACAAACAGATTTACACCAGATTAAGAGTGTTAAATATAGACTATAGAGAAAAGCAGGAAGATAAGAAGAAAAAAACTGTCAGAAAAAAGGCTACAGCAGGAAAGAAGAAGGACGAAAATTAATTAAGGTATAAAGAGGTGACTTAAATATGGCACATAAAAAGGGTGGCGGTTCAACAAGAAATGGAAGAGACAGCCATTCTAAAAGATTAGGAGTCAAGGCTTTCGGTAGCGAGTTTGTGAGCGCGGGAAGCATAATAGTCAGGCAAAGAGGACTTAAAATAAAGCCAGGGCGAAATGTTGGAGTTGGACGTGATGATACTCTTTTCGCTATGGTGGATGGCTATGTTCAGTTTACGAACGGAAGAGTAAGTGTTTTGCCCGCCTAAGGTGCAGTCAACACTTTAAAAAGGAAGAGCGCTGGCTTAAGGGCTAGCGCTTTTTTCTTTCTATGACTTATGGAGCTTTTAAATGGGAGAAGCAAAATTTATAGATGAAGCCAGAATTTATGTTGAAGGTGGACATGGTGGAAATGGCTGCATCAGCTTCCGGCGCGAGAAATATATTCCCTATGGTGGTCCTGATGGTGGTGACGGTGGAAAAGGCGGAGACATCGTTGTTGTCGGGGATTCTTCTAAAAGGACTCTCCTTAATTACCATTTTAAAAGGCATTATAAAGCACAGAGGGGTTATCATGGTCAGGGAAGACTCAGGAAAGGAAAAGACGGCAAAGATTTAGTTCTCCCGGTGCCGCTGGGAACGATTATAAAAGATGATAAGGGCTGCATAATTGGTGAGATTCTTAAACACGGGCAGAAAATAGTTATTGCTCACGGTGGCAAAGGTGGCCACGGTAATGCCTATTTTGCAACTTCCACAAGACAGGCCCCTTCTTTCAGTGAGAAAGGAGAGCCGGGAGAAAAACGCTGGCTAAATCTAGAGCTCAGAGTTTTAGCTGATGTTGGACTTGTGGGTTTTCCAAATGCAGGAAAGTCAACTTTTATTTCAAAAGTGAGTAAAGCACGTCCTAAGATAGCAGACTATCCGTTTACAACACTAACTCCTAATTTAGGAACTGTTCTTCTTCCTGACGGGCGAACCTTTGTTATATGTGATTTGCCAGGTATCATTGAAGGTGCTTCAAAAGGAAAAGGTCTTGGTACCAGGTTTTTACGTCATATTTCTCGAGCAGCCACAATTCTTTACGTTCTAGACCTGGCATCTTCTGAGATAGAACCTGAAAATGCTTTTGAGGTGCTGAGAAAAGAACTTGAAAATTATGATAGTAATCTTTTAAAAAGAACTTTTATGGTGGCAGGAAATAAGATTGACATTCCTGAAGCCAGAAGTAAAAAGGGGCGGATTGAAAGACATTTTAAATCTCTTGGCATCAAGTTCTTTCCGATTTCTGCTGTGACCGGGGAAGGAGTTCAGGAACTTCTTTATACTATTGCTGATGAGGTTGAGAAAAGCCCGCGTGAGATAGTAGCCTGTGAGCCGGAACTAATTGTTTTAAAAAAACCGGAAAAAGTTGTCGTTAAAAAGGTTGCTGAAGGAGTTTATAAGGTCAGCGGGAAAGCGGTTGAGATGGCTACGTTGACGACCGATCTTGAAAATGAAGAAGCAGTTTTACATCTGCAGGAAAAGTTTTCGAAACTAAACCTTGAAGAAAGGCTTCTGCAAGCAGGTGCAAAACGAGGAGATATTATTATTATTGCAGGTATAGAATTTGATTTTGAACCCGACATTCGTTGAATTATTATTTGAGAAGATGGTAGAAAAAAAGAACAGACGCATAGTTATAAAAATCGGTTCCAATATCATTGCCAGGGAAAATTTTGGTCTAGATTTACAAAATCTTTCAAAGATCACTGACGTGGTTGCTAACTTGCACAAAGAGGGAGATCATGTAGTTATTGTTTCTTCTGGCGCAATAGCCTGTGGGCTTGAACTTCTAGGTTATGTTAAAAGGCCAAGAGAGCTGGCGCTCTTACAGGCTTGTGCTTCGGTGGGACAGGGAAAACTTATAGAAAACTACAGCCGTGAGTTTCAACGTCATAGCATCCAGGTTGGTCAGGTTTTACTAACGAGAGAAGATTTTGTGTCACGGCGTTCTTATCTTTGTGCTCGAAGGACGCTTGAAAAACTTTTGAGCATCGGTGTGGTTCCAGTTATCAATGAAAATGACGCCACGGCTGTTGAAGAAATAAAGTTTGGAGATAATGATACCCTGGCAGCCTTGGTGGCCGCAATGATAAATACTGACTACCTTTTTCTTCTTTCTGATGTTGAAGGTTTTTTTAGAGATCCATCTGATCCTTCAACTCTCGTAAGTGTAATCGACGAGATTACCCCTGAAATTGAACTTAAAGCAAAAGGAACAGTTAGCAAGTATGGCTCAGGAGGAATGCAAACAAAAGTTCAGGCGGCTCGAATAGCTACTTGCAGTGGTGCTGAAGTGGTAATTTTGAATGGAAAAAAACCTTATCTTATTCTTGAGTTTTTAGCGGGGAAAGAAGTGGGCACTCGCTTTGTTGCTAGGGAGAGGATACCAGGAAGAAAACACTGGATAGCATTCGCTCTTCCTCCAAGAGGAAGAATAGTGATAGATGAAGGTGCAAGTAAAGCTTTGGTGGAAAGAAAGAAAAGCCTTCTTCCAGCGGGAATAAAAGCAATTGAAGGTAAGTTTGAAGCTGGTGATGCCGTACTTATTACTGACGAAAGGGGCAATGAAATTGCTAAGGGTATTAGTGAATATGCAAGCAATGAAGCTGTTAAAATACTTGGCAAGAAAAGTGCAGAATTAAAAAAGATGGGGTTTGAAGGATTACCCGAAGAGGTAGTTCATCGAGATAAAATGGTAATCCTTGAAGGAATTTCACGAAAGAGAGGTAAGGAGTATGGCCGCTGTTGAAATTTCTCAGGAGATGATTGTAATAGGGGAGCGAGCAAAGGAAGCAGCTCGCAGACTTTCTGTAATTGGAGAGTCCCGCAAAAATGAAGCCCTTCTCAAAATGGCTGACGCTCTTCTTGAAAATACTGATTCTATCATACAAGAAAACAAAAAAGACCTTGAAGAAGGAAAAAGGAAAGGCATATCTAAAGCTCTTTATGACCGTTTGCTTCTAAATGAGAAAAGAATTGAAGAAATGGCAATAGGACTTAGAGAAATTGTTAAACTTAATGACCCTGTCGGAGAGATAATTGAGGGCTGGAAACGTCCCAATGGGCTAATCATAACGAAGGTGAGGGTACCTATTGGGGTTATCGCGATGATTTATGAAGCTCGTCCAAATGTAACCGTAGATGCCGCAGGACTTTGCCTTAAAAGCGGCAACGCAGTCATCCTTCGAGGTAGTTCGGTTGCCTATCATTCAAATATGGTGCTTACTAATGTAATTTCAAATGCAGCAAGCGATGCGGGTATTCCTGAAGGTGCTATTCAGCAGGTGCCTTCTACAAGTCATGAAAGTGCAGAGGAGTTAATGAGAATGATCGGGTATGTTGATTGTTTAATTCCTCGGGGAGGTGCTGACTTGATCCGACATGTGGTTGAAAATGCAAAAGTACCTATTATAGAAACAGGTGTGGGAAATTGCCACGTATATGTTGATAAAGCAGCTGACTTTGAGAAAGCATATCGTATAGTCATTAATGCAAAATGCCAGCGTCCCGGGGTATGTAATGCCTGTGAGACACTTCTTGTTCACAGGGATATTGCTGATAAATTTCTACCTGAAATGCTCAGATTACTAAGAGAGAATGAGGTGGAAATTTTTGGAGATGAAGTGACTCAAAAAATGGCTTCGTTTGTTAAACCAGCTTCTGAGGATGACTGGTATACTGAATATCTGGATTTGAAGATTGCTGTCAAAGTTGTAAACAGTATTGAAGAAGCTATTGATCACATAACAAGATATGGAACAAAACATTCTGAAGCTATTATTACAGAAGATTATGCATCAGTCAGAAAATTTACTTCCAGTGTGGACGCATCTTTAGTGCTGGTTAACGCAGCTACCAGGTTTAACGATGGCGGTCAGTTTGGTTTCGGGGCAGAGATTGGAATTTCAACT
>CALIRS010000229.1 GCA_938042205.1 uncultured bacterium
TCTTTTTCAAGATTTTTTACGTCTTCAAAAGTCAGCACCTAAAACATCTCCTCTGACTACCATGGTACCAATTCCTTCATCAGTAAATATTTCAAGTAACAAAGCGTGGTCCATTGTTCCATTTAAAATATGAGCCCTTCTGACACCTTTTTCTATTGCATCAGCGCAACCAAGAAGTTTAGGAATCATTCCCCCTTTCACTATTCCTTTTTTAATAAGACTCCGAATATTTCGGGTATCTATCACAGAAGCCAGTTTTTTCTTTCCATTTTCTTCCAGTATTACTCCATCAACATCAGTTAGAAAAATTAATTTTTCTGCTTTTAATGCAATAGCTATACTTGCAGCTACATGATCAGCGTTCAGATTGTAGGCATGCATGTCCTTGCCTATTCCGATACTAGCGATAACAGGTAGATAATCGTCTTTTAAAAGCGCATCCAGCATTTCAACATTAACTTGTACTACTTCTCCAACGTAACCCAGATCCTTTTCCGCCTTTAGTTTCTTCGCTATGAGAAGGTTCCCGTCTTCGCCTGAGAGTCCAATCGCTTTTAAGTCATGGGAATTTAGTATGCCAACAAGTTCTTTATTTATCTTTCCAACCATAACCATCCGCACTATTTCCATTGACTCCTCATTAGTAATCCTCATTCCTTCATAGAAATCCAACTTTATGGAAAGTTTTTCAAATAGTTCATTTATTTGAGGACCACCCCCATGAACTAACACCACTTTCATGCCCACCAGTTTAAGAAGAGCAATATCCATCATTACGCTTTTTTGCAGCTCACTACTTAACATTGCTTTGCCGCCGTATTTAATAACTACTTTCTTGCCATGGTAGCGTTTGATATATGGAAGAGCTTCCATCAATACTCTTGCTTTTGCCTCTATATTCATCTTCTTTTCCAAAAAAGCTCCTTCTCAGCTTCTATAGGAAGCATTAATTTTTACATATTCTTCTGAAAGATCACAGGTAATATATTCAAATTTTTCTTTTCCCTGACCGGCATCAAAAGTAATAACTACCTCATTACCCTTAAGATATTTCTTTACACTGCTTTCATCATACCTTTGTACTTCTCCCTTAAAAACTTTTGTATCTCCAAACAAGATAGCTACTTTTTCAACGTCGAAAGGAAGGCAAGTCTTTCCTGCAGCTGCCAGCACCCTCCCCCAGTTCACATCTTCACCATGAATTGCGGTCTTTACAAGTAAAGAATCGCCAATGGCTCTGGCGACCGCTCTGGCATCATCACTTCTATAAAATCCTTTTGCGATAATCCTGATAATTTTAGTAGCTCCTTCGCCATCTTTGATAACCATCAAAGCTAACCTCATTAAAGAATTCTCCAGTGATCTTTGAAATCTTTCGGCTTTCTCCCCTGTAAGTTCTGTTCCTGACGCACCATTAGCAAGAAGAAAAATGCAATCGTTTGTGCTCATATCCCCATCTACTGAAATCCGGTTATATGTCTTCTCCACCGCTTTTTTAAGAGATTTTCTGAGAAATTCATTGGTAGCGGCGGCATCTGTGACAATAAAAGTAAGTGTTGTTGCCATTTTCGGACTTATCATTCCCGCACCTTTACTAATGCCAAATATTGAATAATCAGAATATTTAGTGATACAGTACTTAGGAAAACTGTCTGTCGTCATAATAACTTTCGCAGCTTCTTCACCTGCAATGCTAAAACTTGAAGGAGCTTTTTTAATTGCCTTTTTCACTTTTTCAACTGGTAATCTAATTCCAATAACCCCTGTTGAGGCAACTAAAAAAGGGGTTTTGCTTTGAGTCGCTTCCATAGCCGCTTTTATCATTTCTTCAGCATCTTTAATCCCTGCATTACCAGTGGCAGCATTAGCACATCCGGCATTTACCACTATTCCGGAAACTTTGTTTGAGGAATCCATCACCCTTTTTGAAACTATTATTGGAGCTGCCGGAAAACTATTTTTTGTAAAAACACAGCTAAAATTTGCAGGCTCTTCGGAATAAATGAGAAGCACGTCATTTGCATTTTTCTTTAAGCCTGCACAAGAAGAGCCAAAGAAGTATTTCTTTGGATACTCATCTTTACCTTCGAAATTTACCATAGATTGAAATGCCCTCCTGAAAATGAATAATTAAATTATACAATTTAGCAGATTTTAAAGACACACTTGATTCATTTCGAGAAAAATTTTATGAAGAATTTGGAAGGTAAAAGAAGAGGGATTTTATTCGATAAATCGTATATGGGGACGCAGAGGCGTGGCAACATAAGGACGTGGTGAGAAAATAACGCAATATAATTGCATTTTATTATAATTCCAGTTCCTATGCCGCCAGATCACAAGTAACCAGATCGGGGGTCAGGTCTTGAATTGTGAATTTCGCACTTCACGAGTCTCATAACAGAACGCATTCTTCTATTATTAATATCAGCCTATAGCCAGTAGAGAGTAAGGGCATCAAAAAAAAGAAAGAACCGCTAAATCGGTGAAATACGGTAACTTAGTAGAAGTTAAGGATACAAGGGAATAATCGCTGACAGGCAGGTATCTTCGTCAAACTGGTTCATGATATTGAAGCAGTGGATTGCGTTTCCAGATGCACCAGAGACAAGATTATCAAGACAGGTAAAAATTATCAGACTGTTTTCGTCCTTTCCCTTTACAATAGCAATTTCTACAAGATTACTGCCGCGGATTCTCTTTACCGATGGGAGATTTTCTGGTGCAAGTATTCTTATAAAAGGTGATTTTCCATAGAATTCTGCAAACGTTTCCTTTGCTTCTGTAAAGGTATTTTTCCTGGAAAGTTTTATGTAACAGGTAGTAATAATTCCTCTATCGATAGAAATAATATGAGGAACAAATAAAATCTCAGGTTTTTTATCTGAAAGTTCACCTGCAACCTGTTCGATTTCAGAAACATGGCGATGGAAGACAGGGGAGTAGGGACGCATATCTTCGTTCATTTCGGAAAACATTAAGTCATCGCGTATTTTCCTCCCGGCTCCAGATACCCCGGTTTTGGCATCTATCACAATCATTGAATCCCCTTCAATAAGGCGATTCATTAATAACGGTGCTAGTGAGAGTATCGCTGCTCTGGCAAGACATCCGGGATTGGCTACCAGTCGGGCACCTTTTATCTTTCTATAAAAGAGTTCAGGCATTCCGTATACTGCTTCTTTCAGTAATTCGGCAGAAGTATGTTTCACTCCATAAATACTTTCAAATAACGAAGAATCTTTAAGCCTGTAGTCTGCTGAAAGATCGATTACCCGTTTCCCTTTTTCCAGAAGAAAAGGTACAATTTCATGAGAATGTCCATGGGGTACACAGAGAAAATAAAAATCCGCCCTTAGCTCTCTTTCGAGAGAATAGGCTTCCAGTTCACAACCACCATAACCCGTGCTTAGATGAGGAAAAACTTCAGAAAGCTTTCGTCCGGCACTTCGGTAGGCAAACATTTCAACCACCGAAACATAAGGATGCACATGAAGAATCCTTAAAAGTTCAGCGCCGGTATATCCCGAAGCTCCAATAACTCCGACCTTCACTTTTTTATCATCATTTCTCATATCTACCTCTTATCTCAGCAGAAAACCTTTCTTCAAGTAGGGAAATTATTCTTTCAAAATCTGGTTTTACTTCTGCTTCAGAAAGAGTTCTTTCTTTACTGCGAAAAACAAATCTCAACGCGATGCTCTTCTTCTCAGGCGGTATTTTCTCCCCAGTATATAGATCAAAAATAAATACATCTTCAAGCCAGTTTAGCTTAAGTCCCAGAATGGCATCCTTGATATCAAGGTAACATATTTCAGAAGGAATAAGAAAAGAGATATCGTAAGAAATAGCAGGATAAACGGGAACTTCTTGATATACCTTTTCATAAGAAGCTACTCCAGAAAGCAAGTCGAGAGATATTTCTCCTGCATACACAGGCTGTTTGATATCATACCGCTGACAGATTTCCTCAAGAACTTCACCAAAATAACCTATTTCTTGCTCATTAACGAATACTGATACCTGCTTTCCGTAAGAAAGAAATGGGATGTTTGAAATCCTAAGAAAAATCTCAACCCCGAACTCTCGAAAGATTTCCTCTACAAGTCCTTTAAGAACAAAAAAATCATTTTTTACCGGGTCTGAATACCAGGTTTTTTCAAGCATGTCTCCCATAGCACCAAAACCCATCTTCAGCTCTTCTTCAGGAAGAATAGAACCTTTTTCATAGAAAACATTACCGACTTCAAAAACCTTTAAGCTCTTAACTCCTCTTGAAAAGTTGTTTCTCAAAACTTCCATCAGTCCAGGCATAAGGGAAGTCCTGAGTCTTGAAAGGTCAGCGCTAAT
>CALIRS010000230.1 GCA_938042205.1 uncultured bacterium
GTGGCGTAGGTAAATCCGTTTTACTTGGTATGATTGGTCGCGGATCAGAATCCGAAATAAATGTAATTTCACTGGTAGGTGAAAGAGGAAGAGAATTACGAGAATTTGTCGAAAATGACTTGGGTCCAGAAGGAATGGCCAAATCTGTGATTGTTGTGTCAACATCAGACCAGCCAGCACCAATGAGAATTCGTGCAGCTACGCTAGCAACTGCTTTGGCCGAAGGTTTTCGAGATCAAAACAAGAAAGTACTTCTACTGATGGATTCCCTTACCCGCTTTGCTATGGCCCAGCGGGAAATTGGGTTAGCCGCTGGAGAACCTCCTGCAAGCCGCGGATATGTCCCCTCTGTCTTCTCAGCATTACCCAAACTCCTCGAAAGAAGTGGCTCAACTGAAACAGGTTCAATTACTGCGATTTATACAGTCTTAGTGGAGGGAGACGACATGAATGAACCTGTGGCAGACGCAGTGAGAGGTTTTTTGGATGGGCACATAGTTCTCGATAGAGAACTGGCAAATGCAAACCACTTTCCAGCGGTAGATGTCCTTAAAAGCGTCAGTCGACTCGATCGTGCCGTTTGTTCCAAAGAAGAGATTGCGATAATTTCAAAATCGAGGGATCTCCTAGCTGTTTACAAACAGAACGAAGATTTGATCAATGTGGGTGCTTATGTCAAAAATAGTAATCCCAAAATTGATCAAGCGATTGATAAGTACGAAACCCTAACCAGTTTTTTACGACAATCCTACGATCAACTTCACTCTCGGACCCAAAGTTTTGAGCTTTTAAAATCTTTACTCTAATGAAAGCTTTCCACTTTAAATTAGAAACCCTTCTAAAGCTTAGGCAGGCAAACCGCGAAAAAGCATTAAGATCATACGGCCTCGCGGTGGAAAAAACAGAACAATTAAAAAATGCTATTCAAAACAGTAAGCAAGATTTGGAAAATCTAGTTTCAAAAATGAGGGAAAGCCGTAAAAATAGTTTTTTTGGTAGTGAGGAAAGAAATTATCAAGAAAACATTAATGAGGTCAAAAACCACATTGTTGAAATAAACGGCAGATTAAGAAATGCACAAAATATCCAAGAGTCGAAAAGAAACTTATTTCTTAAGGCTGATGCACAGCACAAAAGTTTAGACAAACTCGGAAAGAAACAACGATCTGAGCATAATAAAATAGAGGCTAAAAAAGAAGAGCTAGAAATCGACGACATTGTATCGGCACGGTTTTCTTATCATTTTAAACAATCATAATTATGAAAATATCACCCTCCTTAATTGTAGTGATCGCGGTTGTTCTTTCAGTCGCATGTGCTGGTGTCATGCTTACCCTTAATTACGACGCCTTATTTAAAAGAAAACCAATTATCAAAGCTGAATTTACCAGCGTGGAGTTTGATGCCGATGACACAAGCTACTCGCCTGCAGAAACTCATTCCATGAATCAATTAGCCAAAGAACTGGCTGCATTGAAAGAAAGATTGATTGAGCGAGAAAACGAGCTAGACGCAAGAGAATCAGCGATTTCTATGGACATGGAATCTCTTGAGAAACAAAAGAAAGAATTAAACCAAATCCGAGAAGATTTAGAAGACAGATTGGCAGATTTTGAAGCAAAGCAAGGACAAGATATTAGTGAAGAAAAACTTAAGGAATACAAAGATACTGCCAAAAGATGGGTAGAGATGGGCCCTGAAGTTGCGAGTGTTGAGATTCAAAACTGGAGACAGAAGAGAAAATTCGAGCAAGCACTCACAATCTTCGAATTACTCAAGGCTGAAGACAAAGCACCCATTATCGCTTTTATGTTGAATAGTGATGATGACACCATGATTGAACTTGCTGATGCACTAGCGATGCGGGACAGAGGATTGCTTCCTTCTATTGGGTTAGATGACTCTGCCCCAACAGTGCTTCAGAACTAATAATTTAACTGAAGTAATGGAAAACTCTTCAACCATTAACGCGAGTGCAAGAGCTACGATCGCCCCCAATACAACCCATCAAAGTATTGGGAAAAATGGTTCTTTTTGGTTACCCCCCAAATCCAGTGGTGCTGAACCACCTTCTTCCAATTCAAAAACTTCAAGTACTCCAAAACAGATAAGGGAACAGCAAACCAAAGGTCGCAATCATCTCTTATCTACAAATAATCGTGCAACCCTGAAACAAGAATTCAAGGTTGAATTAAGATCTTCCGACACCACTGCTAAAGGCAGTAGTAATCAATCTGAAAAAGCTCCATCGAAACTACGCGTAGCACCACAAAAAACCACTTTCAATCAAGCTAAGACCCAAAACTTGCATCCCAAGTTGCAAAATTATTCACCTGCGAAAAATATCGCTGTAAGCCAGATAAAAGTACCCAAGGAGAATAACATCACCAAGAGTGATAATATTTTCGGTAAAGTCGACCCTGATGCAGAAAAGAAAAATGATCAAAAAAAGGAAACGCGTGATGGCACAAGAAATGCTACCAAGGTTGATAAAATGCCAAGCAATTCCACAGACGCTCCTTTTTCTGATACTCTCAGCAAAGGCGAAGCAAATAATTCTTTGACTGACACACAAAAGTTAAAATCATTTATTAGACAAAGTATTCTACCACGCTTATCTTATGTATCTACTTTTGAGAAGAAAGTCCTGAGGTTTGCCATCGATTTACCAAATGGCATTAAATTAGGAGTAAGAATTGAAAAAAATCTTCACAAAACATCATGTGACTTCATTTGCTCCGACCAGGATACTACCGACATCCTAAGGTCATATTCCGAAGATATATCTGGGGAAAGCCAGAGCTTGATAATCGGTGTTTTTGAATCTTACCATGACATGGACCGTGCCAAAACTTTAGCCGCCTAACTAAATTATTATGATCGACGCATTATCAGCAATTCAAAATACAAGTAAGAACCCTCGATTAGCTCCCGAAAACGAACAAAGTTCATCAGGAAGTGCCACTTTACAAATGGAGGATTTCCTCCAACTCCTCACAAGTCAGATCAGCAATCAAGATCCACTTGAACCAATGAAGGATACTGAGTTC
>CALIRS010000231.1 GCA_938042205.1 uncultured bacterium
TCAATGGCTCCCCTTGATGGTGAAGCTCTTTTTATCTCTGCAATTACAAATGGTTTTCCCTTCTCTCGACATTCATTAATTCTTTTGAGTACCTCTGATCCTCCTTTCTGCATTCTTACAAGTTCTGAAGTCGAAATACCTTCAGCTTCCTCCAGTAGCTTATCAACTTCGATTTTCCTTATTTCGATAATTTTTTTAAGAAAACTCAAATTTGCCTCCACTTTTTTCCACATATTCCTTCAACTTTTGCAAAGCAAGTCCATTTTTCACAACTTGCTTTGCAAGTTCCACACCACTTTTGACATCTCCTACTTTACTGGCTGCGTACAGCGCTAATGCTGAATTAGCAAGAACATAGTGATAATAAGGTCCTTCTTCTCCAGAAAGTGCAGAGAGCATCGCCTGTACTCCTTCCTTAACATTCTCGACGCGAATCTTATCAATTGGTACCTCGCTCAGTCCGAAGCTGGAAGCTGTCAGAGTGTAGTTCCTGGTTTTTTCGGGTAGAACTTCAACCACCTCATTCACAGCTCCAAGCGAAATCTCATCAACACCTTCCTTAGAGCAATAAACAAGCGCTCTTTTAACGCCCATGCTCTTTAGAACTGAAGAAATCAAGTCAAGGTATTTCGGTGAGGGCACCCCAACACACCGAATCTGTGCCAGCGCTGGATTTAAGATAGGACCTATGAAGTTAAAAATAGTTCTTATTCCAAGTTCCCGACGCGGACCTGCTGCGTACTTCATACCCGGATGGTAGATAGGAGCAAAAAGAAAGGCAAATCCAATTTCCTCTATTAATTTCTTTGAAACATCTGGGCTTACGTCAATCTTTGCTCCCAGTGCTTCAAGTACGTCAGCACTACCACATGCAGATGAAACTGCTCTATTGCCATGTTTTGCCACCGGAATACCGCTTGCTGCAACTACAAACGCAACTGCAGTAGAAATATTGAAGGTTCTCTGACCATCGCCGCCAGTACCACAGGTGTCAATGCATACATTAACTTGAGGATTTATAATTACTGCCTTCTCAAGCATTGCTTCCTGAATTGACATAATTTCATTGAGTTTTTCTCCTTTAAGTTTTAAACCCATTAAAAATCCAGCAATCTGGGCATCAGTAGCTTCTCCTGTCATAATCTCAGTCGCTGCAGCCTTTGCTACTTCGCTTTCCAGGTCCTTTTTCTCTGCAAGTTTTTGAAGTGCCATTTTAATGCTCATACTTCATACCTCCCGATATCGCCAAAAAATTCTTAATAACTTTTTCCCCTTCCTCGGTTAGAAAGGACTCAGGATGAAATTGCACCCCATAAATTGGTGTATTTTTGTGACTGATTGCCATAACCACACCTTCTTTATTTCTGGCATTTACCTCAAGTTCTTCCGGTAATGCCTCTTCAGAAACCACAAGAGAGTGATATCTTGTCGCCTTAAAAGGATTGGAAATATCTTTAAAAAGCCCCTTGCCATCGTGATATATCAAATCAGCTTTCCCATGTACTGGATAAGCACCACGGACGACTTTGCCTCCAAAATAGTAAGCAATTGCCTGGTGCCCCAGACAAACACCAAGAAGAGGTATCTTCTTCTTAAAAGCAAGATCAATTGCATCTAAAGTAACTTTTGAATCCTCAGGCTTTCCCGGTCCTGGAGACACGGCAATCGCTTCAGGATTTAACTTTAAAATTTCTTCTGCAGTGATTTCGTCATTTCGAAACACTTTAACGTCACAACCAGCGACTAAAAACATGTGAACTAAGTTATAGGTAAAGGAATCATAGTTATCGATGACGCATAGCATATTCATCCACCCCTTTTTCAAGCACCGTCATCAGTCCTTTTGCTTTATTGATAGTTTCCTCATACTCCCTGAAAGGATCTGAATCGGCAACAATACCAGCGCCCGCCTGCACATATGCTTTGTCTCTGGTACAAATTGCAGTCCTGATTAGAAGGCAGGTATCTAAATCACCTTTCAAATTCACGTACCCGAAAGCACCTGAATAAGGACCTCGCCTTACCGGTTCCAGCTCATCGATAATCTGCATCGCCCTGATTTTAGGTGCTCCAGAAACAGTTCCTGCAGGAAACGATGCTCTGAGCGCAGACAGTGCTGTCTCGCCATCTTTAAGTCTTCCTTTAACCTGGGAGACAATGTGCATCACGTGAGAATATTTTTCCACTGCCATGCATTCTTCAATCTTCACCGAGCCGCACGCTGACACTCTTCCTAAATCGTTTCTTGCAAGGTCAACAAGCATAGCATGTTCAGCCAGTTCTTTTTCATCTGAAAGTAGTTCCCTTTCAAGATTTTTGTCTTCTTCCGAAGTGTCACCTCTCTTTCTCGTCCCTGCAATAGGTCTCTGGATTGCTTCTTTATTAAACACGCGTAGCATTGGTTCTGGCGATGCTCCGATCAGACTCGCGTCAGGAAATCTATAAAAGAACATATAAGGGGAGGGGTTTACCAACCTTAGAAGTCTATAAAAAGTAATTTCGTCAGTCATTAGAGGATAAGCAAATCTCTGACTAAGCACCACCTGGAAAATATCACCATCAAAAATGTATTCTTTAGCTTTGACGACCGCTTTTAAGAAATCTTCTTTCTTGAAACTGCTTGTTAGCCGTGAAAAACCCTCAGGTTTTAAATCAGCATAATCCTTTAGATGCCTTGGACTTTCTTTAATTAGACTATGTTTAACTTTCTTCAAAACTTCTTCTGACATTTTCTGTGCTTCAGAAATTGAACTGACGTTGTATGTAGTTACGAAAATATCCACTTTAGAAAGATAGTGATCAAATTTGATAATGTATTGCGGCAGAAAAAAATATGCTTCTGGCAAGAAATGAGCTTTTTTAGGCGATTTTGTCTTTGGTTCAAAATACTCAATGCAGTCGTACGCTAAATAACCGCAAATACCAGCAAAGAAACCTGTTGTTTCCTGCTCTTCATAAATCTTTAATGAGT
>CALIRS010000232.1 GCA_938042205.1 uncultured bacterium
CAAAAGAAAAGTTAATTGAAATTGAGAATCTAAAGAAGGTGGTGAGGAAAAAGAATAATGAAATGGCAGAACTCGAACGTGATATTTGGGGTCTGAAATATAGAGTTGAACAGATTAATCTTCTGGTTTCAGAAAGAAAAGAGAAGAAAAACTATATTTTAAAAGAAGCTGAAAATATTAAAAAAGAAATAAAGAATTTAGAAGATGAGATTGAAACTTATAAATCTTTAACTCAGAGCCTGGAAAAGGTTAGAAAAAGATTAACACAACTTTATTCGCTTTATCAGGAATATTCAACCACTATTTCTTATCTTACCCAGAGGCTGGAGACCGCCACTACCAGTAGTTGGGAAAGATTTGAAAATTACAAGAAAGAAATTAACCAAATAATCTCAGATTCAAGAGAGCTAAACATTCAAAAAGAGAAACTTTTAAAAAGGAAAGAAATACTTGCTGCACAACTTTCTCAGGTGGAGACAAACGTTTCCATGATAAGCCGCGAAATTCTGGAAAAGACTGGGGTGACTGTGAGAAATGCAATAGAAAAGTATTTTGAACCTGATGATACTCTAATGTTAAAGGCTAAACACGAAAAGCTAAAAAAAGAGTTTGAACTTCTCGGAGATTACAATCCATTAGCAGAAAGAGATTATGAGCGCTTAAAAGCAAGATCGGATTACTTAAAAAAACAAATTTCTGACTTAAAAGAAGCATGCGAGAATCTTAAAACAATAATTGGCGAGGTTAACTTAAAGATGACAGATATATTTTTAAGGGATTTAGGGAAAGTTTCACAAATATTTTCACAAAAATTTACTTATCTTTTCCCTGGAGGAGAAGCCAGATTGGATCTAACTGAACCCGAAAATCCTCTGGAGTCCCAGATAGAAATTTTTGCAAGGCCAGGTGGTAAGAATCTGAAGCGCATTTCGCTTCTTTCTGGAGGAGAGAAAGCTATGGTTGCTTTGGCATTGGTGTTTGCCATAGAAGAGGTTTTTAAAATACCATTCTTGATGCTTGATGAGGTTGAACCATCTCTTGATGAATTAAACCTCAATCGGTTGATTCATCTAATTCGAGAAACAAGTAAAAGAAATCAAGTGATTATCATATCTCATCAGCCTAAAACAATCGAGGAAGCTGATGTCGTCTACGGAGTAACTATGAAGCGTTCAGGAGTAAGCTCTGTTTACTGCCAGAAATTTAGAGAAGCGGGGTAGAAGAATGAGGGGATTTTCAACAGAAAGAAAAAATATATTTTCAAAAGCTATATTTAAGACAAGACAAAAACTGATGAAATTTGTTGAAGCAGTAGGCGGAAGAAGCAAACTTTCTTTTGAAGATATCGAGGATATGCTCATTTCTATTGACTATCCACAAGAAATGACAGAAGAGATAGTTAATTATCTTAAAAATAATTACGTTACAGGTGAGGAATCACTTTCAGGGCTAAACGAGTATTTTGTTAAAAAGTTAAGCGATTTAAAAAGTTATCAGATACCCGAAAAATTTACAGTTATTCTGGTGACCGGAGTTAATGGTTCGGGAAAGACAACTACCGTAGCTAAACTGGCTCATTTTTTTGAGAAACTTAAAAAGAAAGTTTTACTCTGTGCTGCTGACACATACCGTGCTGCTGGAAGTGAGCAGTTAGAAATCTGGGCAGAGAGATTAAATATTCCTGTGGTAAGTCAGATTAAAGGGGCTCATCCAGGAGCTGTGATTTTTGATTCAATTAAAAAAGGAATTGCATCTAAAGTGGACATTGTCCTCGCAGATACTGCAGGAAGACTTCATTCAAGATCAAATCTCATGGATGAATTAAAGAAAATTAAAAGGAGCGCAGAAAAAGCGGCAGAAGGCTATGCGGTTCAATCGATTCTTACTCTTGATGCTTTTCTGGGACAAAATGCTTTAAGACAGGTTGAGGAATTTAATAAGGCTTTAGATCTTGATTATTTAGCAATCACCAAAGCGGACGGTTCTGCAAAGGGAGGTGCCGTCTTGGCAGCTGCTTTAAAATTTAAGATTCCAATTGCTTTTATAGGGTACGGTGAAAATTTAAATGAAATTCAACTTTTTGAAAGTAAAGAGTACATAGATGAACTTTTTTGTCTCGAAAGTTTAAGGTGAAAATTAGTGAAAAGCGACGTGTATCTACGTGAAATATTCTTTAAACTGCTTTCTTTTGATTCGGAAAGTTTTAAAGAAAAGCAGCTGGCAGAAATAATCGCTTCGGAGCTGAGCACAATAGGATTTGATGTTTTCTTTGATCCGGTTCCAGCATCTGAAGGAAACAATACTGTCAACCTGAGAGCCATATACCGTTCTGGAGAGAAGGCTATTCTTTTTTCAGCACATCTTGATACAGTGGTATCAACTGCAGGGCTTAAGATAGATGTTGAAGGAAATATTGTACGTAGTAGTGGAAATACAATTCTTGGCGCAGATGACAAGGCAGGAATCGCTGCTATTTTAGCAGGCTCAAAATCTGCAATAGAAAGGGGTTTTCTACCAGTTTCTATTGAGATTCTTTTGACATCTGCTGAAGAAAAAGGATTATGGGGAGCAAGGTTTGTAAAAAAAGAGGATTTGATTTCAAGGTACGGTTTTGTGTTAGATGGAGAGGGTTCAGTAGGAACGATGGTTTTATCAGCACCATTTCACGAGAAAATAGAAGCCAGATTTAAAGGAAAAGCTGCACATGCTGGAGTTAATGCTAAAGATGGTAGATCAGCAATAGTAGCAATGTCAAAAGCAATAGGCACAGTTAAAACGGGTTATATCGAAGAAGGATTAACCGCAAATATTGGTATTGTTTCTGGAGGAACGGCAATGAATATTGTTCCTGAAGAAGCGTATTATATTGGGGAAGTAAGGAGTGAGGATGAGAAAAGGCTCAATGATACCATTGAAAAATACAGGACAGCATGTCAGAAAGCATGTAAAGAGACAGGTGTTGAATTCAGTTTCAAACAGGAAAGGTTGTACGATGGATATCGATTTTCAAAGAATGATGAAATGGTCAAGAATGCAATGAAAGTTTTTGAAAGTTTAAAGATCAAACCTACCCTCGTAAAGACCATGGGAGGTTCGGATGCCAATATTCTTAACGCTAAAGGTTTTAAGGTAATAAATATTGGAATTGGTTGTGGGAACCCACACACAAAAGAAGAATGGGCAGACTTGAGAGAGCTTGAAAGAGCAGCACGTTTTGTGGAGAAAATGATTTTTAGGGCTTCTGAATTTATCTGATGAAGCTAAATTTAAAAGTTTTTACGGTAAAAGAAATTGTTAAAGAGGAAACTATCTTTCTGGTTAGTTTTCAGGAAACTGACATAAAGGGGATTGCTTACCGTAAATTTTTAAAAGATATAACTCGTGGTCAAAAAGTTCTTGTTAACACTACCTCTGTTGATATGAATCTTGGAACCGGAGGATTCCACTTTATCGTTGCTAATTTAGATAGTCCGGAAGTAAACCTGAAGGGACAGGGTCATATCATGAAGCTTAAATATACCCCGATGCAGTTTGCGGTCCCTGTAGTAGAAGAACTTAAAGATTATCAGAGAAGAGAGACGTTGTATTTAGAGAGTATCGTTATTGTTACGATGCTACATTCCCAGATCGCACCTTTAGCGATTCTTATAAAAAAATTTTTCCCGGACATGAGGATAACCGTTCTTCAAAATGATTTTTGTGCTCTTCCAGGTCCTTTCAGTAATCTTCTCAAATGGTTAAAGAAGAAGAAACTCATAGAATCTCTGATTACGTTTGGAAATGCTTTTGGCGGAGATAAAGAAGCTATAAATATTTATTCCGCTTTAGTTTACGCTGTTAATGTACTGAATTCAGAAGTGGTAATTATTTCTCCAGGTCCCGGAATGCCTGGAACCGGTACAAGGCTGGGGAATGGTGCTATCGGTTCTATTGAGGCTCTTAATGCGGCTTTTGCAATGGGGATGGAACCAATTCTTACTCTAAGAATGTCTTCTAAGGATACAAGAAATAGACATCGCGGATTATCTCATCATGTGGAAACGGTGCTTAGTCTTACCCTGTCGCCTGTAAAACTTTTTGTACCAGCTGCAAAAAAATTTGATAAAAGATCAAAAATTCTTCTTAAAGAGGAAGCGAAAAAACTTGATCTATTCGATAAAGCTGCAGTTTATGAGGTAGACGTAACTGGCTTTATGGAAGAATTAATGAAATATTCCAAATATCTTAAAACAATGGGGAGAAGTATTGAAGAAGACCCCCTTTTTTTTGCAGCAGCATCAGCTCCTGCGTATGCTCTGAGGGAGAAATTGAATGGGAGATAAATTAATCGGGCAAGAACTCGCATTTAAAGGGAAAATATTTGAAGTTTACAGGGAAACCTGGAAAACAGAAACTGGTAAAACTATTAAAAGAGACGTTTGTCATCATAAAACTGCAGTTTCAGCGCTTCCCATTACTAAAAAAAATACCGTGTTTCTTGTTAAACAAATGAGACATGCAATCAGAGAATCTCTTCTGGAGATACCTGCGGGTTTAGTTGAGGAAGGAGAAAGACCAGAAGATTCTCTAAAACGAGAATTAATTGAAGAAACCGGTTGTGTTACTAAAAAAATCAGAAAATTATCTGTTTATTACTCATCACCTGGTTTTACAGATGAAAAAATACATTTATACATTGCATTGGTTGAAAAAAAATCGGATGTGTCTCCTGAACCTGATGAACAACTTATAGTTTATGAATTTGACCGTAGCGTGGTTGAAGAAATGGTGTTCTCAGGAAAAATCAAGGACGCCAAGACCATAATGGCAATATTGCTTGCCAGAAATTTAAGGGTAGAAGATTTATAACAAAGAATATGAAGAAAGATGATCTGGTAAGATATGATGAATTAGATAAATCCCTTGAAGAATTTCTTTCACATCTTAGTCTTGAAAAAGGTTTCTCCAAGCATACAGTGGTTAGCTATCGCTTTGATTTAACACATTTTCTTGATTATCTCAGATCTGAAGGAATTAAAAATATCAGGAGTTTGAAAATCGATAATATCCGGAAATATTCCCAAAATATTGATCTTTCAGCAAGAACAAAAGCCAGACGTCTGTCAGCCATCAGAAGTTTCATAAAACACCTTATTGTCGAAGGAGAAATTGAAGGGATTGATCCTGAAGAAATTGAACTACCGAAACTTCCCAGAAAACTACCAGCAGTACTTTCTCTATATGAAATTGAGGCAATCCTTAATTCTATAAAGGAAAAAGATTTCTTTGGTAGAAGGGATAGAGCCATAATTGAACTTCTTTATGCTACTGGAATTAGAGTTTCAGAGCTTTGTGGGATAAACCATGAAGATATAGACTTCTCTGAAGGAATGGTTTTAATAAGGGGGAAAGGTAAAAAAGAAAGAATAGTTCCTTATGGGAGTTATGCCAAAGAAGCGATTCTTGAATATATGCCTGAAAGGGCAAAAGTTCTCGGGAAAAGATTAACCGGAGAACCTGCTTTTTTCGTCTCGAGAAACGGTAGAAGATTGAATAGAGAGTCTGTTTTTCGAATTATCAAAAAAAGATCAAAAGTAGTGGGTATAAAAGTGGTTCATCCTCATATTTTTCGCCATAGCTTCGCCACTCATTTGCTTGAAAATGGAGCTGATTTGAGAACTGTCCAAGAGCTGTTAGGGCACTCGAGCATTATTACTACAGAAATTTATACTCATGTTACAAGAACTCATCTAAAAGAAGTTTTTAAAGCGTTTCATCCACGCTCAGGTATCTAAGAAGACCTTGAATATAGTTTAAAATATCACTAAAGTAAAAGAAGCTTCTTAAGGAAGGAAGGATGAAATAAAT
>CALIRS010000233.1 GCA_938042205.1 uncultured bacterium
TTTTCATCTACAGGCAATTAAAGGGGCTTCATTTATAGAGTTTCTGCTTGATAAAATTCATGCTTCAACTACCGCAAGGGATTTAATTTTTTCACCATTTCAGAGCGATTTCTTCGATGAAAACGATAAAAGTATACTTAACTCTCTTTTTGCTGCAAAAACCCTCTTTGATAACAACTCTTTGATCGCAATCACTTGCAGAGGCCATTCTGCTAAAAGTGCCAACCTTTTATCAAATTTGATTGTAGAAGCTTACGAAATCGCTCTTTTACAAGAGACTGCAGAAAAGCCGCTTCCAGGTATCCTTAGATTAGAACACGAGAAGATCAAAGAACTCCATGTTCAAATAATCGGAATTAAAGAACAACTTGCTGAGGAAAAAATGGTCGACTCTAGATTGAATGTCGAAGCTATTGCCTTACGCTCTGAAATTCAGGTACTGGAGCAAGAGTCGCAAAACTACAAAAGAATTTTGACTGCCATTGATAAAATTTTTCGAGACGACCTACCTAAAATCTCCTACCTTGAAATAGATGGTTTTGATGAAGCTGGAACTCTTAAGGATATAAGCGAAACAATTTCTAGCCTAGAAAACATGCTGAAACAATCTGACTTGGGACCTACGGTTCGTACTGAAGTAGAAAAAAACTTGAAAGTAAATCAAGCTTTGTTCGAGAACGAAATAGCCCTTGCTATCGAAAGAATTAAGGAAAAATCAATAAATGGCTTAGGAAAGAAAAAAATCCTCTCCCGCAGGATCGTAGATCTACACAAAGATGAGGGGAACTTCGGTACATCTAAATACAAATATGATAGTCTTAAAAACTTGGAAACAGAGTTGGAAGAACGGTCTCTCTCTTATCAAAGACAATACCAGGAGTGGAAAAGAAGTACCTACTCCATCTTGAGTGTAGAAATGAAGCAAAATTGACTTTGCAAGAGGATGTCCCAGTGATACATCGCATTTACTCCTAAATCTCCGTGGACAATATGGGGCGTTTGTTTAAACTCGCCACTGATCACAAATAGATAATGGCAAACAATCTAACGAGTTGAAAGGTCTATTTAAAATAGGCAAGTTCAGGCCTCCTGTTCTGGAGAGTTTTGCAAACTACAACCATGCTCAATGGTCGGGTGATTGGCGAGCAGGTGTCAATGTTGCCCTTCTTGCAATCCCTCAAGGAATGGCTTATGCCTTGGTTGCGGGACTCCCTATTCGTTATGGTCTTATTGGCTCTGCTGTAGCAGCCCTAGTTGGAGGGATTTTTGGCGGTGGCCGTTTTATCACTCTTGGACCGACTAACGCTACTGCTGTTTTACTATTCGGAGTTTTTGCTAGCATTGGGCTCATCAATAACAACGGGATGGGTTCATCAGATGCATTGCTTTTACTGCCATCGATCCTGCTATGCTGTGCCCTATTTTTGATTTCCGCAAGTCTGTTAAGGATATCTTTCATGATCCAGTTTATTTCACGAACCGTGATTACCGCTTATGTGACAGCAGCTGCATGTTTGATTATTGCCAATCAAACCAAGCATATCATCGGTTTAGAAAATACTGCTGGCGAAATTCCTACCACATTTTTCGAAGTAATTGTTCATACCATCATAAATATTAATTATTTTTCGCTTCCAGCAATCGGACTTTCAGCGATTACAGCTTTAATTTTTTTAATTTTTCAAAGGGTTGCCCCATCGCTACCCAATGTCGCAATTACTTTATTATTTAGTTCGTTAATTGGAGTTTTCCTTCAAAAATTTGGTTTTGAGGTAACGAGATTGGAAAGCTTTAGTTTAGATGGTAGATTTTTTTCTATACCTGCTTCGTCGATTTTTATGGCTCATTGGGAAACAATCCTTTCCTCAGCTTTTGCCATCTCTTTACTATGTTTGCTGGAGGGCCTTTCCATCGGCAAATCATTGGCAGCAAGAGCAGGCTCACGCATCGACTCAAATCAGGAAACCATGTCTATTGGTTTTGGCAATTTGGGTTGTGCCTTTTTTTCAGGAATGCCTGCATCTGGGTCATTGACTCGCTCCACCCTCAATGTTGAGTCTGGAGCACAATCGAGCATAGCTAATTTAGTAGCTGGTGGAATTATTTTAGTAGGTTCATTACTCTTGGGAAACCTAATATCATACATTCCCGTCTGTTCACTTGCGACCTTGGTTGTATTTATCGGGGCTTCTTTGATCAAGTTACGACAAATAAAAACCGTTTCTAAGGCAACAGGTTCAGACGCAATGACTTTTGGCGTTACCTTGGCCGTTGGGCTTTTGTTCTCTCTTCAAGTGGCTATTTTTGCTGGTGTAATAACCTCAATTTTACTCTTTTTGAAAAAAGTCGCAGAACCAGAATTAAGGGAATACGGTTACAATGAGGAAGGTGAGTTGGCTGAACTTTCACTTAAGACAAAAAGGCCTGAACCTGAAGTTTCTATAGTTCATGTGGAAGGGGAAATTTTCTTTGCTGCAGCCGAATTATTTTATGAACAAATTCGAAGAGTTGGAGATGATGAAAACCTTCGAGTTCTTGTTTTAAAGTTATTGAATGCTCATCACCTAGACGCGACATCCGTACTCGCATTGGAAGAATTACTGGAATACCTCAAAGAAAAAAATTGCCATGTACTTCTATGTGAAGTCCGGAGGGATGCATTGCGAATTCTAAGGAATTCTGGAGTGCTTCAGCGAATAAACCGAAAAAATATTTTCCCTCACACTGCTAGTAACCCAACTCTTTCAACTGCCAAAGCAATTAAACGAGCTAAATTTTTAGTTTCTGGAGAGAAGGCAAAAGTTACGATTTTTGCAGATCAAACTAAATAGCTCTTTCTTTCCTCGGTTCTGCTTTTCTCTATGCATTTAAATACTTTTTGGGGAAGAAATCTACTGTTGGCTTAAAGTTTGGAAATCTAAAGGTCAAAGAAAGTTGAAGTGTTGATAAACATTTTCTCAGCAAACTCATTTACTGAATAATTCCATAAGTTGGCTGCAAATTCACCAAGATATGAAAGATATGCAGGCTCGTTTTCTTTCCCTCTTTTTGGAACAGGAGCCAAATATGGGCTGTCCGTCTCTATCATAACTTGATTCTTAGCACTTGTTTTAAAGGCATTTCTTAGAAGATTATTGGCTTTGTAGCTCAAAATCCCCGTAAAGGACACCCACCCACCCCTTTCTTGAATTTTAAAAATTTCCTCGGGTCCTTCTGAGAAACAATGAAATACAACCTTCTCCCAGTTAACCCCTGCTTCGTCTATTAATTTTAAGCAATCATCAAATGCATTTCTAGAATGAATCACGATAGGGACATCAAGAGAAGCAGCTATTTTGAGTTGGTATTGAAATGCTTCTTTCTGATGATTAACTATGATCTCAGACAACTCTTTCTCCTTGGGTAGACGAAAATAATCGAGACCAATTTCACCAACTGCCACGGGTTTGTCTGTAAAATCCCAAAAATCTGATATATTTTTAACATGATTAAACCAGCCCTCATTTACATACGAAGGATGAAGTCCCACAGTAAAATCAATTATTGACCGTTTACGACCAACTAAATCTTGATAAAAGCTCCAGTCTTCCTGGCAGGTACCTACAGCCACCATTCTTGTTACTTTGGCCTCTGCAGCCCGGACTAAGACCTCATTCAAACAATTTCGTTCGGCAAATTTTTTTAGATGACAATGACTATCGAACCACATCTACTCGACGAATG
>CALIRS010000234.1 GCA_938042205.1 uncultured bacterium
GGAAACAACCACAGCGTCAGCCCTAATGTCATAAGTCCAACTAACCATTTCTGTGATCCATTGAATCATTTTCCCGAGTTCCATACTATTTAGAGTTATTGTCACGAGGGGAAAGGGCTCTTCTTCCGGTGGCTTTTTGACTATAATTTGAACGCCTTTTTTAGATGGATCCTGTTCAGTAAGATCAAACTGTTTGGAAAGTCTCATCAATTCCTGCATGGCTTCATCAAGGGGCGATTCAAAGAAGTTGACCTCGGGGATTTTGATAAGGTTCAACTTCGTTTCTAGTGCTGAAGTCTCGTTTTGCACTTCTTGAACATCATCTATTTGACGATCGAAAACTTTGGGTCGCTCCCACTCCCTTTCAATTTCCTCTAGCATTTCCTGTCTGGTTTTTAAATAACCCAGATAACTTTCTTGCTGCCTCATTTGGGAAATACGCTTAAGCATATTTTTGGCTTCTAAATTATCCGAAAACCTTGTCTCTATTGTTCTGTAAGTTTCGGTGGCACCAGTTAAATCACCATTTATAAACTGCACTTTTGCACGCATTAAAAAATCTGACAATTGGGTTCTTTGATCCTTCCATTCAGGGGTATACTCGGTTATGTCACGTCTGTAAGGATCACTTTGATCGTCTCGAATGCGCTTGTCCATTTTATCAGCTAAGCCCAACTCTTTATCAATGGCCTTTTCACCCTTGGTTTCCTTCAGGCCCGGTCGACCGAAAGTAAGGGTATCACCCTGAATGTCCCTGTCCTGGTAAAATCCTGTTTTGAAATCTGACAAGTGTTTTTTTGCTGCTTCCCAATCCTTAATTTCTCGAGCGTCTTCAGCTTTTTCCAAATGAATACGATTTTTTACGAGAGACGCTTCGAGGATGATAGGCCAGGAAAGGGTACTTGGCTCAAGGTAATTTTTGATTTTATAGAGAATACCATCAGCTTTTGCATATTCCTTTTTCTTAATTTCCGCCTTTGCATCCTTTAACATCTCTTCTGCCAACTCCGCCTGCTCTTTACTCTTGGCCTGTGCTTTAATCATTTCCTCATCGAAGTTGATTTCATCTCCTTCCCCAAGAGTTTCAGTTTCGGCATTTCTGCGTGACTCTTCGATTTCTTTGTAATCCAGAACAAGTTTTTGTACATCAGGTACTTTACCCTTAAGCATAGCTTCACCCATTTGGTACCATACAACTTGCTGCTTTGCTTGATATAGGTCAGTTACCAGTGCGATTGTGGATGTGTTTGCTGGTAAAATAGAAAGGGCCTCATCAATTTTCTGTATTGCTTCCGCATAATTACCCTGAGCACTATCACGACGGGCACTTATGAGAAGTCTTTCTGCATCTCTTGATGTTGAAGATATCTTTGCACGCTCTTCTTCCATGAGCCTTTCTAGGTCAGGTTTTGCATCATCATCGGGTAATCCCGACTTTGCTCTAATTTCTGAGAGGTCTTTTTTTGCTTTATCAAGCTCTTCTACTAATTTACCGACCAAACTTGCATCTTTGGGGCCGTCTTTCGAAAGAACAACTTCTCGTTGAATTTTTCTTTCAGAAAGTTCTTGGGCTACATTTTCTCGATACTTTTCCAACAATTGGCTAGCCAGTGAATACTGTTCGCGTGACATCGCCAACTTGGCTTGCTCGTAATAAATCTTGGTCTCCTCTTTTCTAATCTGATTAAGATAAAATTTATTTTGTTCCGTTTGCTGAATTGATTGTAGGGCAGCCTGTGCAATCTTTTGTGCTTTCTCGAATTCTTTGGCGGAAACATGTTTGCGAATGTCAGTAAGCAATCCGACTAAGTTAGTATTCGCGTTAAAGTTATAAGGTGGATCTTCTTCGGGATTGAAGGTTGGTGGAGGAATTTGCGAAGGGATGGCAATTTTATTGCCTGAATTATCCCCGTTGGATTGCCCGCGAACTGAGTTGATGCATGCAAATATGCAAAATGTAAAAACTAGTGTAAGACTATTGGACATTTTAGAACTTTGGGGCAGAAAGGTAAAAGTGTTCGCAAGCTTTATTTTCTCTCATGAATGCTTACCAATGGTCAACTTATAAAATTCAGGGAGAAAGCAATTCTATTTCTTCAAATTGATGGGGAACATTATCCTGTTTTCTTAATTTTACTGCTTTTCTTTCAGCATCAAAACTGACCACTATGTATTTTCTTCCGTTGTAGGGTATTTCTTTTCCTTGATCAATTTTTGTTAAAGTAATTTCTTTTTCATCTTCTTTACCAATTTTGATCCTCAACTTCACCTCAAATTGACCCAAGAAAACTTCATCCATAAGACTGTTCATTTCAAAAGGCTTTTCACCAATTGAATGATCTTCAATCAATGCTCGACCAACTGGCTTTACGCCTCCATTTTTCTGAGATACATTTTGTACGGTAAAATATTTTAAAGTTAGTAACTTATCGCTACTGTTAGCATCTACTTGAACAAGGGATGGCCTTCCGGGCTTAGGGTTTTCAATCAGCTTGTAAGAATTATTAACTTCCATGCGATTGCGGACTGTTCGACCAAATTCTTTTGTCAGTTTCCTGTCCTCTATGTAAGGAGTTTTGCCTATCCAGCTTGCAAGCCGAAAACGATAAGGAATCATCTCAAAACTTAATATTGATACCCCAAAAGGTTCCCTTTCTTCCTCTTCGATCGGTGCATCAGGCAGGGAAGTGGTGAGTTTATTTTGATTTAAATATATCAGAGGTGGAGTAAAAAGATCGTAAATGCTGTTATTTTTATCCGCAGGAATTTCTGTCAACTCCGGCCGCTTATCTAAATTTACAAGGTCATTATTCTGAAGGCTTTGGTAGAAATAAGGCTTCTTATCTCGTAAAATTGTAAGGTCCGCACTGTCTTCAAGTATATATTTAGGGGTTCCCGTAATTTTTGCTACCTGACGCATTTGAATTGGATTCACCTTTCCATCCACATCGAGTAACAGAGGACTAGTTGAATTTGACCATGATTTTAATAGGGTTACCCCCTCTTTGGCTTTAATTTTACCATTTATGATTTTTCCACTCTTTAAAGATACAGAAACTTCGGACCTTCTCTTAAAAAAAATCTTAGATATTTCCACCTTACTGTAATTAGAATCGTCATTTTCGTAAAAAATGAAATCGCCGGGCATCAAACTATTGGTTATATTTGCCTGTAGAGCGATTCCTTGTGAAGACCTTTCCCAACTGTCAGCTTCATAAGATTCATATGATGAATAATCTAAATCAATCTTTGAAGATAACTCAAAAATGAAGACGATACACAAGATAAGTATCGATATTAATAATAAGAGTTTATCGTAATTTTTAACGAATATT
>CALIRS010000235.1 GCA_938042205.1 uncultured bacterium
TCTAATTTGTTTAACTCTTGGAGGTTCTAACTCAGGAACATCATCATAATCGACTTCTTCTTCAACCTCATGATAATCATTAATGCCTAATATTTTTAATGCTTTCTGTAGAAACCCTTCTTTCATGAGAACACCCCCTCAAATAATGCTGTTCCGATTCTAACCATAGTAGCACCTTCTTCAATAGCAATTTCATAATCGTTACTCATACCCATTGATAAAGTATCAAACCACGATACACCATATCCTCTTCGAATGCTTTCGAATAATTCTCTCATTTCTTGAAAATAAGGTCTACACTCTTCAGCAGGAACCAACGGCGCAATTGTCATCAATCCTCGCACCCTGATACCTGATAGAGAGTTGATTCTTTCAAAAACATGTTCAGCATCTTTCAAGGAAATACCGTATTTTGTAGCTTCTTCCGAAATATTTATCTGAAGAAGTATATCAGAAACAACTGAATTATCCATCGAACGCTTCGAAATCTCGACTGCAAGTTTTTCACTGTCTACTGAGTGAATTAGCGTCACTCTTCCGACCACCTTTTTGACTTTGTTCTTTTGAAGGGTGCCAATCATGTGTACCTTCATGTTTGCTTTTTCAAAAGCAGGCATTTTTTTTAAAAGCTCTTGAACCCGGTTCTCTCCAACATTTTTGATCCCATAGTTTCTAAGAAAAAAAACGATATCTTCTGGAACAGATTTAGTTACTGCTACTAGGGTGACTTCTTCAGTCTGCCTGCTTGCTCTCCTGGCTGCTGAATGAATGCTTTCAAAAACCTTCTCTATATTTTCCTTAAGGCGATCTGTGTTGAAATTATAGCCTGAACTCACATTTCTTACCTTAATTTAAATAATCTCGATGTTTTTTTTGAAATTCATACTTTACAAACGTATACAAAGAAAGTCTTTATCGTCTTAACCAAACTTTCCAGTTATATAGTTTTCTGTTCTTGGGTCTTCAGGATTTGTAAAAATAACACCGGTCTCGCCATATTCAATCAACCTCCCAGGGCTGTTTTCCTCAGCCAGCAGAAAAGCCGTATAATCTGAAACACGGGCTGCTTGTTGCATGTTATGAGTAACAATGACGATAGTATAATTTCGTTTAAGTTCTACCATCAGATCTTCAATTCTTTGAGTGGAAACTGGATCTATTGCTGAACAGGGTTCATCCATCAATATTACTTCCGGTTCAATTGCGAGTACTCTGGCAATACACAATCTCTGCTGCTGTCCCCCAGAAAGTATCAATGCGTTCTCATATAGCTTATCTTTTACTTCCTTCCAGAGCGCAGCTCTTGCTAAACTTCTTTCAACTATCTCATCAAGAATGTCCCCATCTTTAATCCCGTGAATTCTTGGCGCATAGGCCACGTTGTCATAAATTGAAATAGGAAAGGGGTTCGGATTTTGAAATATCATTCCTACTCTTTTTCTTAGCTCGTAAACATCGGTATTAAAGCTATATATATCTTTGCCTTCAAAAAATACCTGCCCCTCTACCCTTGCTCCCTCGATTATATCGTTCATCCTGTTAAGACATCTCAAAAAGGTTGACTTTCCACAACCGGAAGGACCTATGAAAGCAGTAATTGCATTTCTCCTAATACCGATGGAAATATCCTCAAGAGCCTTAAAACTTCCGTACCAGAAACTAAGGTTTCTGGTTTCAAACACATATTTATTAGTTAGTTCCTTTTCTTGAAGCACCCATCCTCCTGTAATTTTTGCTTTGCTACTACTATATTAACTGTCACCATTGTTCTATAACCATTATTTCTTTGAAACCTCAACATTTTACAAGAAAAAATATTACGATATTGCGTTAATTCCGTGTATACAGCACTAACGCTGCTTGTCTTCCAGTTTTTCCGCCATCTTTTCGATATGAAAAATAAAGCTCAGAAAGACACGAAGTGCAGTCCGGCGAAATATAAATATTCTCAGGCAGGATACCTTGTTCTTCGAGTTGCATTTTCACGATTTGCTTCAAATTAAGATAATTGCTACCCATTCTATTAATCACTATTCCGGGATAGATATCTTCAAACCTGGCGGAAACTTCAATCCCAACTTGATAACAACAAACATCAATAGCAGGACCTACGAAAGCTCTTACTTTTTCTTTATTATCAATGTGTAAAAATTCTTTAATTACCTTTTTTATAATCCCTGCACAAAGTCCTTTCCAGCCGGCATGAACAGCAGCTATTCTACCTGATTCGTCGAAAAGAACTATCGGTACACAATCAGCAGTTAGCACCCCAATTGCAATGTCAGGAACTTCACAGATAATTGCATCAGCACGAACATCTTTTTGATGACCTGTCTCGGTTCCAGCAATCCGATAAATGTTTGTTCCGTGAACCTGCTCAACAGAAACAAAATCTTTACCTTTTGAAAGAAAGGAGGCTACTATCTCTCTGTTTTTTTTAACAACTTTTTCATTATCGCCAACGTAAGGAGAAAGATTCAAGGATTTGTAATTTCCATTACTAAAGCCACCAAGGCGTGATGTAAACAATACTTTAACGACACCACTTGCGCATTTAAATGCAGTGAAAAAAGAAATGCTTTCTTTTTTAATAGCTCTCACTTCCTAAAATTTCAAACTTTCAGAGCAGGTAAAATTCTTTAAAGAAGATCTTTAAAAGATTATAATCGAGTTTCTTAAGCTATTTGAAAGCTGGTGTGGTTTTGTTACCGAAAATTATAAGTCAGAAAAAATTCCTATTCTCAATTTTCTTGATAAGCATTCCTTTTCTCATATTAAACTCAGGATGCAACCAGAAAACTTCATCAAATGAACCCCCGGCAGTTAAGACTTCTTCTGCAGATAAAACAATCCTGATTGAGACTGATAGTAAGCCTATGGTTTTAGAGTTTAAAAGCGATAACTGACCTGTATGTGTCCAGATGGCTCCTATCGTTGATAGGCTTAAAAAAGAATTTGAAGGAATAGTGGATATTAGAATCATTGATGTCAATCTGGCTCAAAATCAGAATCTGGTTAATTCTTTCAGGATTCAGTATGTTCCGACATTTGCTTTTGCAACCAGGGAAGGCAAGGTTACTGAAATCTATATTGGAGGAATTTCAGAAGGTGACCTTAGAAAGAAAGTGCAGAGCCTGCTTGAGAAGTAGGAACACCCCCGGGCGCTCC
>CALIRS010000236.1 GCA_938042205.1 uncultured bacterium
TCGAAGCTTTTCAAGCTAATATTTCTGTCAGGATTCGCGATCCAAAAAAAGGGTGGGTTGAACGTAAGGTCAATTACTGGAGAGATGAAAAAGGTCGATTTGTATTAAAGTCTGAATTTGAAGGAAAAGTGGAAAAAATTCTTTTCGATGGAAGTGTTTGCTGGAGAGAAAAAGAAGCAAAACCCGAATTTTATGAACTTGACCTGCAACCAGGACCATTTGAATTTGATTATATGTTCGGCAGATTTTTTATAGATAATGAAGAAAGCATTCCAGATCTGAGAGTGTTTTCAGAGCAAACAGTCCTCGGAAGGCAATGCAAACATTATCTTTTTAAAAGTAAATTTGAGCCTGACACAACCTATGAAATATGGGTGGATCGCCAGTTTGGTTTGCCAGTAATGCTGGAAAAAACAGTCAAAGATACAAAAGTGCTGCGCCTTGAAATTGAAACTTTAAGTCGTTCAAATCAGATACCTGGGGAAATTGAAGCTACATCAGTAGCTGCGGTTAGAAATCAGCTTCAAGATCCTTATGTAAACTATAGAATTCCTTTTTCGGCTATTAGTAGTCTTTCAGGAATTAGACCAGCTATACCTTCAAAAGTACCTGGGGATTTGAAGTCGCCTACCTTTTATCTTTTCCCGATAGATAAACTTACCGAGAAACTAATTGGGTCGCCGGAAAGAAATGTTCTGGTTATCGTTTATCGTGATCAAACCAGATATTTGCAAATATTTGAGTATCGTGGCAGAAGAAAGGATGTCAATGTTAAGGATGCAAGAATAGAGAAATTAAAAGACCATGAAGTACATATTTTTGCACTTCCAGGTTTCTGGTGGGCTCAGATGCAGTTAGGAGATATGGTGGTTAATATCAAAACTAATATTACGTATCAAGAGATGATTGATACTATTAGTTCACTCGGAAGATGAACCCTCCAGGGGTTTTGACTTCAAATGACCCCTGGCAACAATTTCCTCGACCAAGAAAAAAATAGAAATCAAAATGATGATATCTCCAATGGAGATTAGTTTTGTGTGTCTCAATCCTGGAAAGCGTATCCAGTCTCCTAAAAACCAGAGAGGTAGCTCGTAGTTTTCATCTGCTACCACTGGCGCACCACTTTTTGCAGTCTGTATCAATAGGTTGTAATTAGAGGTTTTCAATGCTTGCTGAACCTGAAAGGGCATTCTTCCTCCGTTGATGGTGATTACCAGAAAATTTAAAAATGCGCCAAAAGAAGCTGCCTTCATACCTGGCAGGCTAAAGTTGCGGTAGCAAAAATAGAAGAGAATTACATAAGCGGTGATGTTGAAAATTGGAAAATAGGTGATTAAGGTGTCGAGTCCCGTGAACTTAAAAATTTCAGGAAAATTTACCAGGAACCTGATTCCGAAGCCGGCAAAAGCTGCCCAGAGTGAGGATATTTTGATTTCTGCAAGGTTTGAAAGTTTACCACCCCTGAGATATCCGGCTATGATTGCCAGGGGAATTGTTAAAATTGCAAGCTCCAACCGCTCTTATTTCTTTCTCCTCTCTTTTTGAGTAGGTTCAAGTTTAACATTGTAATATTTTTTGACAACTCTTAAAAAAGCATCAACTACCCGGGGTTCGAATGATTTACCTCTAAAAGCAAGAATTTCATTGATGGCAATTTCTGGTGGAAATGGTTTTCGGTATATTCTATTAGAAGTCATAGCATCATAAGCATCGCAAACGGCGAGGATCTTCGAGGTTAACGGTATTTCTCCATTCTTCATCCCGTTAGGGTATCCTGTGCCGTCTATTCTTTCATGATGAAGTTCGATAATATCCTGGATTCTCCTGAATTCAGGCATTCCTTCAAGGATTTTCTTACCGGTTTCAGGATGACTTTTAATTACATTCCAGGCTTCAGGATCTAAATGTTTTGCTGAGAAAAGATCATCAGGGAAGCTGATTTTTCCAATGTCGTGTAGCATCCCGGCAAATTCCGCAAGTTCAACGTCGAGAAAGTTGAGATTCATTTCTTTTGCAGTGAGTTTAGCCATTTCTGCAACGCGCATGCAATGACCTTTGGTGTACTCGTCGCGGGTACCAATGGTTTCCATAAGTGAAACGATAGCAGCTCTGATAGTTTCCCTCACCCTCTCTTCTCGCTTAATGGCGACTACGAGTAAAGCTAAGATCAAAATAAGAGAAGAAAAGACAAACACATTTTTTTCTAATATAGCATAGGCAAATAATATTGAACCTGCTACTTCGGCAAAGGCACTAAAAATTAATCGTTTTTCAAAATCTAATATTGACATCATAATATCTATCATGCTGTATTCTTCATCTAATGCGATCACTGCTGAAACAATTGACGCATTTAATGTTAAGAAAATAAATCCTCCAAGGAAGACTATTATGAAGTGCTCAAGATTTTTTGGATATCCCAAGGAGAAAAAATGTTGAACAAAATATGCGCTAACTGCTATTGATAGTGCATAATTGGAAGCATTAAACATACATTTGTATAGTTCTTTTTTATGGAAGATATAGTCCGAGAGAAATGTTGAGAAAAAGACTGGAATGGATGCAAATGACCATGGTAATAACATATAAGAACTGATAGAGAATATTCCATCAAGTGTTATAGAAGTTCCTTTATATGTTTCAATTTTTAAAGTCGAAGAAATGAAAGAAAAAAACCATATGATTAAAATCATGAAAATATATGG
>CALIRS010000237.1 GCA_938042205.1 uncultured bacterium
TTAAGATGCGTTCTACATATCTGGCAAAAATATCAACCTCAATGTTAACTTTAGATCCCGATGTTTTTAATCCAAGAGTAGTATTTTTCAAAGTAAAAGGAATAACGGCTACTCCAAAGGATCTGGATTCCAGAGAAGCAACCGTCAGACTGATACCATCAACAGCAATAGATCCTCTCTCAGCAATGTAACTCATCAAATTTGGTGAAACTTCAAACTCCATTAGAGCAGTTTCACCATTTCTCCGAATAAATTTAACCCTTCCAACCGCATCTACATGTCCGGTAACAATATGACCTCCGAATCTGTCGCCTGCTCTGAGAGCTCTCTCTAAATTAACTGGCATTCCTCTTTGAACATCACAAAAAGTGGTTTTAAGAAGTGTTTCCGGTGCCAGATCCACCTCAAAAAATCTTTCAGACACTTCTACCACCGTCAGACAAACTCCATTCACACACACCGAGTCTCCTATCTTCATATCGGCAAGCACTTTTTCACAGAGTATTTTTAAGCGAACTACGTTACCCGTTTTTTTGATATCAGCTACAGCACCTACCTCTTCAATAATACCTGTAAACATCAAAACCAGCTCACTTCTTTATTAAAAAATCTAAGCAGCACGTCATCAGAAAACCTTTCTATAGAATATAAGTTCAACTGGGGCGCTTTATCAATTTCTGACGCCCTTTGAAACTCGAAAGCAAAAACTCCATCTCCTAATAACTTAGGAGTCATAAACCAGTAAATTTCATCATACAACCCTGATTCCAAAAACTGAGAAAATACCTTAGAGCCCCCCTCAACCAATACGCTAAGAATTTCTTGTTCTGCTAATTTCTTGAGCAATGTTTCAATTTTTATTCTATCTCCATTTTTCTTTAAATGGATAAAATGAATGTTTTTTAATTTATCTTTGGGAGAAGATGGAATTTGTTTTCCTTCGGGTAATATTATAATTAAAGGCGAATATTCAGTTTCTTTAAAGATTCTTGCATCAGTTGGAATCTCCGAGCTCCCGAATAAAATTATTCTTTTCAAGGGTAGAACTTTATTTTCTTCCCCGCGATAAGTAAGACGCGGATTGTCTTTCCTGATGGTTCCAGCTCCCACAAGAACAGCGTCGTAAATTCTCCTTAACAATTGCACGTAACTTCTCGACTCTTCAGAAGAAATCCACTTAGAATTTCCATTTTTATCAGCAATTTTTCCGTCAATTGTGGAAGCGATTTTTAGAGTTACATATGGTCGATTATATTTTCTATAAGTCAAATAGAATCGATTTTCAAAAGCCGCTTTCTTTTCCAGAACACCAGTGATGGTCTTGATTCCAGCATTTTCCAGTATTCTAATGCCATTTCCACTAACATGAGGATTCGGATCAACAACAGCGATATAAACTCGCTTAACACCTGATTTGATTATTACTTCAGTACAGGGAGGTGTACGACCATAAATGTTGCAGGGTTCAAGAGTGACATAAAGGTCAGCTCCTTCTGCCATCTTTCCAGCCTGTCTTAATGCTATCACTTCGGCATGGGGACCTCCTGCATACTGATGATACCCTCTGCCCACCACTACACCGTCTTTGACTACGACACAACCAACTATAGGGTTTGGACTGGTATTCCCAAGTCCTTTCAAGCTTAAATCGATTGCTAATGACATATACTTTTCTTCTTCAGTAATCGTTATCATCAATTATCCTTAGTAGCAATCGGGGCAAATGGAAAGAAGAAAAACATAATAAAAAACTAATGCCTTCTCCCATCCGGACTTTCACCGTCGGCTCCGGATTTTCACCGGATCTGCCAGAATTTCTTTAGGCTCGCGGGCTTCGCTTTATAGCGTCACCGCCGGTCAGGAATTCCACCTTGCCCCGAAGGCATACTTTTTTAAGTATTTTACCATTACAAATATATTCTTTAAATACTTGTGCGCTTGTTAACTTTGAATACTTTTAAAAAAATCACCGATTTCTGGTCTGTATCCCTGAATGAATTCAAAAGCGGTCATTTCTCTTTTTCCCTGTGGTTTCAACGTTATAACTTCAATGAAATTATCACCAGTACTTACCAGAAGGCGTTTCTTATCCAACACTATAATCATTCCCGGGTTTTTTAAACCATGGCTTATGTCAGTTACTTCTTTCGCTTTTAATATCTTTATTCTTCTGCCGCGAAACCAGGTATCTGCACCCGGCTTTGGGGACAAAGCTCTTATAAGGTTAAGAATTTTTTCTGATGAATCATTCCACTTGATAACCATTTCTTTTTTTCCAATTTTTTTTGTAAAAGTAGGGGTACCTTTTTGTGGATACTTTTTCAAAGAACCTTTCTCCATCTCAGATATTACTTTTTTCAATAGCGGGACACCAGCGACGAGCAGTTTTTCGGATAAAGTTAAAAAATTGTCGTCCATTTCAATCTCGACTTTTACCTGACCATAAATGTCTCCAGCGTCCATTTCGTCAACCACATCAATCACAGAAGCACCGGTCTCCTCCTTTCCATCCATAAGTACACTCTGAATTGGAGCCGCTCCTCTATATTCAGGAAGGAGGCTGGGATGTAAATTAATGGCACCGAATTTATATAAACTTCTCATCTCTTTTGGAATGAACAGCCCAAATGAACAGACTACCAGCAAATCTGCGCTTTTTGCTTCTCTTTTGAGAACCTTAAGAGCCTGGTCATTTAGTTTTTCAAATTGAAAGACAGGAACTCCCAATGTCAGTGCTTTTTCTTTTACCGGTGATGGTGTAATCTTCAGCCCTCTTCCTCGAGGTTTATCCGGGCGAGTAATTACATAGACTACATCTAAATCTGAAATCAATCCTTCGAGAACGCGGGACGCGAACTCGTCGGTTCCTGCAAATGCAATATTCACTATTTCTCCCTGGTTAAAGAAGGGTCAAGATTGTGCTTCACAAGAAATTCTGAAAACTTTTCCAGTGCTTCCAACCGCTCGCGTTTGTTAGCGCGATCAATTATTAGCACTCCATTAATATGGTCAATTTCATGCTGTACAATTCTTGACAGCAAACCATTTGCCTCAAGAATACTTCTTTTCCCTTTTTCATCGTGATAAGCAACTTTCACCCGAGAAGGCCGTTTGATATTTACACTTACTCCAGGAAAGCTTAAACAACCTTCTTCAAATTCCTCTTGTTCTTTACTTTTGTCTATTATTTCGGGATTTACAAGAACGTAGCGATTATCTTCAAACTGAATGACGACAAGTCTCAAAGGGTGTCCTATTTGAGGTGCTGCAAGACCCACACCATGTGCTTCTTCCATAATTTTGAACATCTCATTGATTAGAGATAAAAGCTTTTTATCGAAAACTTCAACCGGCTTTGCCTTTTCACGCAATACCGGTTCTCCAAATAATCTGACATTTCTGTATGCTGTCAATCTCTATACCTCCAGAAAATAATATAACATAGCTACATCAGCGAAATCGGATCAACATCAATGATTATCGTTGCCTCATTTAACTTTGTTGAAGTCAGCTTTCTAAGAAATTCCTTTAATGCAATTGAAAGATTATTTTTATATTTAAGAATAATATGAAATCTAAATTTTCCTCGTAATTTCGCAAGAGGAGCTTCCGAAGGACCGATAAGTACTTCATTTTCAAGAACGCTTTTAATTTTCTCAGCAGTTTCCTGGGCAAGTTTTTGCACCTTGTTTCGATCTTTTGAACTAAAGACTATTCTTACCAATTGAGTGAAAGGTGGGTAATCAAGTGCCCTTCTGACTGCAAGTTCGCGTTTATAAAAACTTTCATAATCGCCTTTTAATGCATATTTAATTACATCTCTATCTGGATTCCAGCTTTGCACAATCACTTTACCAGCCTTATTACCTCTCCCTGTTCTTCCAAAAACCTGCATTAAGAGCTGGAAAGTGCGTTCTTCAGCTCGATAGTCTGGCAAATGCAAGGAAACATCTGCATTAATAACCCCAACCAGGGTAACATCTGGAAAATGAAGTCCCTTAGCAATCATCTGGGTACCAACCATTACACTGGAATCAGCATCAATAAATTGAATCAATTGTTGCCTTGCTTTTCCTTTTCTTGAAATGTCAGAATCCATCCGAAGAACATTAATTTTCTTCAATTCACTTAAATTTTTAAGCTCTTCTTCAACTCGTTGAGTGCCTGTTCCCTGAAGTTTAAGATCGCTCCCATTACATTCCGGACATTTCGCAGGTATTTCAACTTCATTTGCACAGTAATGACAGATGAGTTTATTCTCATCTGCATGGTACCGAAGAGGTATTGAACAGTTCGAGCAGGAGATATAGTTTCCGCAATCCCGACATAAAAGGATTACAGCATATCCCCGTCGATTGAGAAAAAGAATCACCTTGTCCTTTTTCTCAACAGAATTAATGATTTCTTCCTTAAGTCTTGATGAAAGTGGCTTTTTCTCCTGACGTAAATCTACCATTTCTATTACCGGATCGCTGCCAACCACTTTATCTGGAAGAGGTAGATTTTCGATCTCTCCGGTGAAAGATCTGTATATCCTTTCAATTGACGGGGTCGCGGTTCCAAAGACGACGGGAGCATCAGTAATTTCCCCAAGTCTTTCGGCGACAGTTCGGGCATCGTAATAAGGCGATGACTCCTGCTTATATGCCGGCTCATGCTCTTCATCAACAATGATTAATCCAATATCTTCTATAGGAGAAAATAAAGCTGATCTCGGACCTACTACGATTTTTTTTATTCCTTCCTGTATTGAAAGCCACTCATCAAGTCTTTCGGTAGCTTTCATTGCTGAGTGAAAAACAGCTACTTTATCGGAAAACATCCTTTCCACTCTGACAACAGTCTGTGGCGTAAGAGAAATCTCAGGAACTAAATAAATAACCCCTTTTCCTTTTGTAATGGCATATCTGGCAGCCCTCAAGTAAACCTCTGTTTTCCCGGAGCCGGTAACTCCATGAAGTAAAAACTTCTTATGGACACTTGATTCTATAGCCGATTTTATTCGATTGACTGCCTCTTTCTGACTTTTAGTAAGAGCAGTCACTTCACTACTATCGCCAGCTCCTTGAGGCCTCGTTCTGGTTCTTCTTCTCTTCTCGATAAAAACTGCACCTTTTTTTGAGCATTCTTCGAGTTGCTTAAAACTTAACCCCACTTCTCTTCTAAGCTCTTCAAAGCTCAATTTCCCGAATTCTAAAAGAAGTTCTAATGCTGCTTTTAATTTTCGAGAACGAGTTTCCTCAATTATTTCAAGAACTTTTTCCCTTTCTGCTAATGAAATGTCATAACCTTCTTTTATATGTACTTTTGGGCGCGGAATTTGCCAGTAAATGCTAATGAGTCCTTCTTCTTGCGCTTTTTTAATTACGACAGGAGTTAGTTCACCAAAATAAGATTCTATTAACGGATAAGGTGCAGAACCTCCTCTTTCCATAAGGAATTTTACAAGTCCATTTGTCTGCGAACTGGACTTTATTAGATGGATAACTTTCACCATCCGAGGGCTAAAACCGGGTGGAAAAAACAATTCCAGACACTCTGCAAACCCGCAAAGATAATAATTAGCCATCCAGAAAGCAAGCTCTATTGCATGTGCAGGAAGACGTGGCCCGCATTCGACGACCTCTAAAATCGGTTTAATATTTTCAACCTCAGATTTAGGCTTATACTTTACAAACAAACCAAGTGCCTCACTTGCTCCGAAAGGTATTCTTACGAATTTCCCTGGAGTAACTTTTGATTGAAAATCAACCGGAACCAAATAGTCAAATGGCCTTGATAGAGCGCGAGATTTTCTCAAGACAATGACTTCTCCGATGAGATTTTGTCCCTGGGAAACAGTATCCGGTTTCTCTCTCATAGTTGATAGTTTATCAATCAGGTAAGACCAGCTTCTCGACGCAATAGTTCAGCTTTGTCGGTTCTTTCCCAGGTAAAATCTTTGTCACCGCGACCAAAGTGTCCATAACAAGCGGTTTTTTTATAAATTGGGCGACGCAGGTCTAGGTCTCGAATTATAGCAGCAGGTCGAAGATCAAAATACTCTATCACAAGATCTTCTATCTTCTTAGTATCTAACTTTTCAGTACCAAAAGTCTCCACCATGATTGATACTGGATGAGCAACACCTATAGCATAAGCAACTTGAACTTCGCAGCGATCTGAAAGACCAGCTGCAACAATATTCTTTGCCGCATACCTGGCAGCGTAAGCCCCCGAACGATCCACCTTGGTAGGATCTTTCCCGGAAAAACAGCCGCCTCCGTGACGCGCCATACCTCCGTAAGTGTCGACAATAGTTTTACGCCCGGTAAGGCCGGTGTCCGCCATTGGTCCACCAAGTTCAAACTTTCCAGTAGGGTTTACTAAAATTCTAGTTTTTTTATAGTCAATTAACTCTTCTGGAATAATTGGCTTAATGACGTGCTCAATGAGATCAGGTTTTAAAAGTTCATCTACTTCTACCCCGGGACGATGCTGAGCCGAAATAAGGATGGTATCCACACGAACGGGTTTTCCATTTTCATACTCTACTGTAACCTGAGTCTTACCATCTGGTCTGAGATAAGGAAGCACTCCTGCTTTGCGGACGTCAGCTAATCTGTGAGCTAACTTGTGTGCTAAAGTTATTGGAAGCGGCATTAATTCTTCAGTTTCATTGCATGCATAGCCGAACATCATACCCTGGTCGCCAGCTCCGATACGATCAAGCTCGTCCTCCTTGCTTTCCCCTGTTCTCACTTCGTAAGCGTCAAAGACCCCTGCACTAATGTCAGGAGATTGTTCATCAATAGAAACCACGACCCCGCAGGTATCGGCATCAAATCCGTACTTTGCTCTTGTATATCCAATTTCTCTCACAGTTTCCCTGACAACTCTTGGGATATCTACATACGTTCTGGTTGATATTTCGCCGGCAACTACTACCAACCCTGTAGTTACCAGAGTTTCACAGGCAACTCTTGCCATAGGGTCATCCTTGTAAATTTCATCAAGAATAGCGTCAGATATTTGATCGGCAACTTTATCGGGATGACCTTCTGTTACCGATTCAGATGTAAAAAGATACTTTCTCGGCATTAAAACCTCCAGAGGTTTAGAAAAAACACCGACGAAAAAGAATAACAAACGAATCGTAATTATACAACTCAAACTTGCTTGCTTTTAAAAAGTTTTGAAACCAGCTTCAAAAGTTCAGCAGCAAGCAAACGTTTTGGTATTTCTATATACTCAGCAATTACTCCTTCTTCAGTTAATACTTTGGCACACGTCTTATCTCTTGCAATTGATTTATTCGCAAGATTAGCAACTATCATATCCACATCTTTTTCATTCAGTTTCTTTAATGCATAATTCTCAATGTCCTCAAATTCAAGTGCAAAACCTACAATAAACTGGTTTTTTCTTTTTTCCTTTGATAAAGATAGGAGTATGTCTTCAGTTTTTTTTAAATTTAATGTTAGTGTCTCGATTTTTTCCTTTTTAATTTTTCCAGAGAACTTTTTTTCAGGAGCAAAATCTGCTACTGCCGCTGCCATGAACAAAATATCACACCAGGAAAAGCGTTCCCTGCAAGCTGCCATCATTTCAGATACCGTATCTACCTCAATCACCTGTGCACCAAAAGGAGGCTTAAGTGCGGTATGTCCTGTAATAAATACTACTTCTGCCTTCCTTTTCAAAGCTTCAACTGCTAAAGAATGTCCCATCCTTCCACTGGAAGCATTGCTGATAAAGCGAATGTCATCTATCCATTCACGAGTTGGACCCGCAGTTATCATAATCCTTAACCCGGAAAGGTCAAAAATCAATGACAGTTCATTTTCGACAGCTTCAACGATGCTACTTACTTCTGCAAGCCTTCCAATACCTTCTTCTTCACAGGCAAGAGCTCCGATATCTGGCCCCACAATCCTTACGCCTCGAGATTCAAGCACAGACACGGCTTCTTGAACTGCATCAGAATTCCACATTCTAAAGTTCATAGAAGGGCACACAATTACTGGACCCCGAAAAGCGGAAAGCACTACAAGAAGTAAGTTGTCTGCATAGCCAGAAGCAAATCTGGTTAAAAAATTAGCGGTCGCCGGTGCAACAATGATTAAATCGCTTTCCTTTGCCAGATTTATATGAAGAAAAGGGTCTGAAGCCTCACTCCCCGTTCCATATACTTTTCCCCCTGTTAAAGCAGAAAAAGACATAGGTCCAACAAATAGGCGGGCTGCATCTGTCATAAAAGTATCTATCTGATATCCTTTTTTAGAAAGTTGTCTAACTACTTCAAGAACTTTATAAGCAGCAATTCCACCAGTAACACCAAGCAAGATTTTAGGCACAACAAATATTCCTCACTCTTCAGAATCTTCCTCTGACTTTGAACTGAAGATTTCTTCTATTTCCTTTCGAAGCTTTTCTGCTTCAACTTCAGCAGCTGCTTCCGGTTCCACTTTTTCCTCTTTTGTTTCTACTTTTCCTTTAATATAACCTTTAAAAATTTCTTCCAAAGCCATGTGAAGAGGAGTTCTTCCGGTAAAATCAATCATGGGCGAGGGGTGGACCATTTGTTTTCCTTCGCGGGCGGCGGCATAATTTTCAATTATCTGCATCGCCCGCTTTGCAGAAACTACACAAAGCCTGTATTTGCTGTTCATTTTCTTTAATAGTTCATTGTAATCAGGTTCTATTAGCAACTTATTTACCCATTCCTTTCTTTTTCTATGATTTCTGCTATCTCTTCTACTGCCCTTTCTAACTTATCGTTTACAACCCGATAATTATAGTATCTTCTGGCTGCCAGTTCATAGCGAGCATTTTCCAGCCGAACCTCAAGACTTCTCCTGTCTTCAGTAGAACGTCTTTTTAACCTTTTTGCTAGTTCTTCAAAACCAGGAGGTTCGACAAAAATGAGAACAGAGTCAGGCATTTTTTCCTTTACCTGAAGCGCTCCCTGAACATCTATTTCAAGGATGACATCCCGACCCCGCATAAGATTTTCGTTTACAGTGGAAATTAAAGTTCCGTAGAGATTACCATGAACTTTAGCCCACTCAAGAAATTCTTTCTTTTCTATTTTCTCTCTAAATGCTTGCTCACTTAGAAAGAAATAATCCACCCCATCTATTTCATTTGATCTTGGCTTTCTCGTCGTTGCTGAAACGGACACTACCAACCTCGGGACCAGCTTAGCTAAATTTTTAACAATAGTGCTTTTACCAGCCCCTGATGGTCCAGACAATATAAACAATTTTCCTGTTTTTGACATTCAAACTACGAAAATTCTTTAAGCAAGGCTTCCTTCTGCTTAGCACCAAGCCCCTGTACACGTCTGGTTTGAGAGATCCCTGCCTTGTCCATTATTTTTTGAGCACGGACCTTGCCCACTCCTGGAAGAGATTCAAGGAGTGAGGATACTTTCATCCTTCCAACGACAGGATCAGATGCCTTCCTTAGAATTTCTGCTAATTTCACCTTTCCTTTTTTCAGATCTTCACGTAATTTTGCCCTTTCTTTTCTCACCTTTAAGGCTTTTTCGAGAGCTGCTTTTCTCTGGCTTTCAGATAGTCTTGGAAGAGCCATACCCTACATCTCCTTTCATTGTTTGCACCTGCTATCAGCTGGCGCTTTTTTTATTTTGCAGTTCAAACGTGATTATATAAATAACCTGCAACGATAGCAACAATAAATTTTTTTCTTTTTTTTTAAAAAATTTCTTATTTCATTGACTCTGATTCCTGAATAATCTTTTTAAGCACTGCTTCAGGATAATCATCAAAAACCACCGGACGCCCGATAACTATATAATCTGCTCCTGTGCTGAAAGCTTCTCCCGGAGTAATTATTCTTTTTTGATCATCCGAAGCTACAATCTGAAATGAGGGTCTAATGCCCGGAACTACAAATATTTTTCCTGGATATTCAGTTCTTAAAGTTTTAAGATCAGTTCCTGAAACCACAATCCCATCTACCCCGGCATCGAAAGCTAATCTAGCAAGCCTTGATGCCGTATCTTTAGGAAAACCTATAACTTCGAGTTCTGAAAAAGAAATGCTTGTTAGAATGGTTACTGCAAGTAAACGGGTTTCAGTTCCGGCAAGCCCTTTTCTGGCAGCTTCAACCATCGCCGCGCCTCCTGACGCATGAACTGTCAGGAAATGAACACCTGATTCCGCTACCTGCCTGGCTGCAAGATAAACCTGATGAGGTATGTCATGAAACTTCAGGTCAAGAAATACTTTCTTACCCATTCGAAGGAGTAAATCAATAATCTCTTGCCCTTTTTCAAGATATAAAGAAAGCCCTACTTTATAAAATTTTGCTAAATCACCAAGCCTTTCGACAACTCTCATAGCATCATTAAAAGGAAGGTCAAGAGCAATAATTATTCGTTCTCTTGAGTCCAAAAAGAAGACCTCCACGGATCGCTAATAAGCTCTTTAAAAGAATTCAAACCCTTCTCTTTGAGAAATTTCTCAAGATCACTTAGCACATATTCAGGAATTCGAGGATCTCTAAAAAGCGCTGTCCCAATCCCAAAAGCCCGGGCGCCAGCCAGTATGTATTCCAGTACATCTTTGAAGTTACTGATTCCTCCAGACGCTATTACCGGAAGCAAACTGATGTGCCTGGCCTGCCTCACAAGCTCTAAATTAATGGGTTTTAATGCTGGACCGGAAAGACCGCCGCTTTCTGCACCTATTGCGCTCTTGCCTTTTTCTATAATGAATGAGGTAGCTGGCATAGTGTTTGCAATCACCACCCCTGTGGCGCCTCCTTCCTCTGCTGCTTTTAGCTGAGCTTCCAGAGGGGAAGCTGGTGAAATTTTCACCCACACCTCCTTCCCAAAGTCAGCAGCAGTATGAGAAGTGATGGACCTAATTAAATCAGGATTTCTTGAGAATGAAATACCATCCTGTTTAACGTTCGGACATGAAAAATTCAGCTCAATACCAAGTATTTTATTATCATCCCCAGTTTTTTTCTTAGTAAGATCAATCAGCTTTAAAAATGTGTTTTCTGAAAACTCAGCCAGGCTGATTAAATACTTAAAGTCAAGCTCTTTATATAAAGCATACTCTTTATTCAGGAACTGTTTTACTCCCGGGTTAAAAAGCCCAATTGAATTAATAATTCCGAATCCAAGATCATACATTCTTGGAGCAGGATTTGGCTCTTTAGGCTCGAGAGTCACTGTCTTAAGCACCACTGCTCCTATTCTTTCAGGATTTAAGAAAGAAAGAATCTGAATACT
>CALIRS010000238.1 GCA_938042205.1 uncultured bacterium
CAAAAACAATTGCTTTTCCTTCAATAAGCACCGGCATTTATGGATATCCGGTAGAAGAAGCAGCACCTATTGCTTTAAGAGCAGTAATGGAGTTTCTTAAAGAATATAACCATTTTAACGAGGTAAGATTTGTACTCTTTGATAGTAGTACTTTTAAGACTTTTGTAGCTTTCGCCGAGAAGATTGTAGTTACTTAAAAGTCGAATAGTTTTTGATGCCAGTTGAAAACAGGAAAACCTAAGGTTGTTTGTTTCTTAATTTCATCAGGAATAAATTTTGTGTCGAACCTGTTCAGACCAGTCCTGGCAAGTTCCGTAATTTTTTCGACAGTGCCCAGGAACTGGAGACCTGTAATTTTTAAACCCTCAAGGGTGAATCTGACGATGTTATTTTTTGTGGAAAAATCAAAATAGTCAGTGCCGTCTCTTTCTCCAAAATAACCAGCAAAAATATTGTCAATCTTCACATATTTTCCGGTAAATGATAGAGGACATTTGACTCTTTCGCCAAGAATATTTCTGGCTGCGATTTCTCCCTGGCGCCAGGCATTAACGGCGAGCTTTTGTATTTTACGCTTTCCGTTAAAATCAAGAAATTGGACAACATCTCCAGCGGCATAAATCCCGGATTCCTGAGTTTCCAGATATTCATTAGGAATCAATCCTTTAGCAAATGTAAAATCGCCTTCCAGAAATTCAATATTCGGAATGGTTTCAGTAGCAATTATCACAAGATGGCACGGTATCCGAGTCCCATCTTCAAGACTGATGCTTTCAACAAATTTATCTGCAGCAGAAATCTTCTTTATTTTGGGATGAGTAATAACGGAAGCACCCTTTTCTTGAAGCTTTTCTGAAATGAAGGTTGATAGATCATTGTCAAGTAAACCAGGAAGAATTTGATTTTCTTTCTCAAAGAGGGAAACATTAATTCCCTTATTTGCCAGAACGTTTGTCAGATTAACGCCAGTTCTCCCAGCTCCAATTACCACACAGTTTTTAGCACCTTCTTCAATCAGTGCTTTGAGATCAAGAGCTTCTTCGATGGTATCCAGAGTAAAAACATTTCGATACCTCTGGTTTCCTTTCTCAAACTTTTCGGGGATATACACACGGGATCCGGTCGCGATTAGCGCGGTGTCGAATTCAACCTCTTCACCATCTGAAAGATATGCTACTCGTTTGCTGGCAGAAAGTTTCTCAATTCTTACTCCTGGAAGAAAGGTGATATTCTCTCCAGAGTAGTCTTCAGGTTGAAGCAAAAATGTTTCATAAGATTCCAGTTTGCCGCAGGAGATCAAAGGAAATAAAGGCTTATAAGAGGCAGGGTAAAACTCGGGGGAAATAACGGTGATATGAATTTCTTTTTCATGAAGAAGCACCTTTAAAGCGGATGCGGATGCAACTCCGTTTCCTGCAATAAGAATTTTTTTCATTCCACTTCCATACCTATTAATGGATGAATTCTAATTGTCGCGCGGGATAGTTACAATAAGGGTTAGAGAAAAATGAATGAAGAACAAAACGCACCCTCTGAAAATACTACTCCTGAAGAAATAGGCAATATATTTATCGGGACATGTAGTTTTACCGAAGAGGGGATGGTTAAGACATTCTATCCACCTGACTTGCCTGCAGTAGATCGTATTTCCTACTATGCCGAGCATATGGATACAGTAGAGGTTGATAGTTCCTTTTATACGCTTCCCTCCGAAAGAAATTCTCTTCTGTTCGTTGAGAGAACCCCGAAAAATTTTAAATTTCACTTCAAAGCCTTTGGGATGTTAACCAGGCATCCAGTTCCAGTCTCGAGACTCGGTCGAACGCTTCGAGAATATCTTCCTCAGGATTTTTTTCAGGATACTATTAGAAAGCCTTCATCAAAGCTTCTTGAAAAAGCTTTTGAAATGTTCTGGTCAGCTCTTCTTCCTATTCACAGAGCAGGAAAGTTAAAGTCGGTGTTATTTCAATTTCCACCCTGGTACGCAAAATCTGAAGAAAATATGAAATATATTGTGTGGTGCAGAGAAATGCTCCCTGATTTCTTATTAACCATTGAATTCAGACACGGTTCGTGGCTTTCGGATAGAGAACGTGAAAACACATTTGAATTTCTGCGTCAACATAATCTCTGCTATGTCTCGGTCGATGAGCCACAAACGGGAGAATATGGCTCAATACCACCTCTGGCAGAAGTCACAGGAGAGATAGCCTATCTTCGCTTTCATGGGAGGAATACTGAAAACTGGTTAAAGAAGGGGATAACCGTAAAAGAAAGGTTTTCCTATCTTTATTCTGAAAGTGAACTTAAAGAATGGGTCCCCAAAGTTTATGATCTTTCGAGGAAAGCAAAAGAAGTTTATGTGATGTTCAACAATTGCTTTGCATATTATGCACTGAAAAATGCAAAAATGTTTGGGGAATTAGTTGGCGGATTGAGAGGGAAGAAATCTATCGAAGTTTTAGAGATTATTCCTTATTAGCGAGCTGATAGCAAAGGTTTATAAAATCTTCATTTTTCTCATGCAATTTAATGAACTCAAGAACTTCACTTAAGAATGGCATGGAAATATATGAGCCGGGTCTTGTTACGGTCAAAGCGCTGGCGTAAGTAGCAAAACTTGCTGCATTTTTAAATTCCCACCCTTTCTCAAGGGTAACTGAGAGCGCCGCTACGAAGACATCTCCGCCGGCAGTTGCGTCGACCTGAGAAACGGAAGGCGGATAAATATGCTGGATAAGCTCACCTTCACCTATTACAATTCCCTGAGGGCCAAGTTTAAGGCAGACCTTTTCAATTCCTGCTTTTAATAATTCTTCGACAGCAATTTTTGCAGAAAAAATGCTATCAATCTTTCTTCCAGTAATCGATTCTGCCTCGTCTCTATTGGGCGTAATGATGTTAGCCCTGGTAAGAAGAGAAGTGTCAGCTCGCTCAGGCGGATAAGGGTCAATAATTACTAATTGATTTTCTTGCCTGGCAATTGAAAGAATCTTGAGAACACATTCCGGTTGGATCTCAAGACTGATAATAGAAATTTTACACTGAGTAAGATCTTTTGTTGCTTTTTCTATATCCTGGTTGTCAAGATAAGCACTGGCACCATAAGAAACCACTGCGGCGAGGGAATCATTTGCATCGGGTATAAGGATCACAAATCCGGTTGGCTCCCTTGCGTCTTCGAAAACATATTTTGATTTCACACCGTCGGATATAAGTGCTTTTTTGATAATGGCACCAAACTCATCTTTCCCAATTTTAGTAACCAGAAGGGAAGAGCCACCGAGCCGTACCACAGCAGCTGCTTGATTAGCGGCTTTGCCTCCCGGGTAGGCTCGGTGGCTCTCAAACGCAAACTTAGAATCGTGAGCTAGCTCTGATTTTTGTCTGAGCGTGTAAATATCAGCTAAAGCTGTTCCGACTACGGCAATCATTTAACATTTATTCTTCAATGATGATTGCTTCGCTAGGGCATTGTTCTGCGGCTTCTTTTACTGCATCTTCAAGGTCCTCAGGAACATCTTCGTCTTTAACATAAGCTAGGCCATCTTCCCGCACCTCAAAGATTTCCGGACAGACCTCCTCACAAATACCGTCTCCAGTGCAGAGATCATGTTCGACTCTTACTCTCATTTTAACCTCCTTAACCAAGATATTTTACTGAATTCTATTATTGAGAGTCCGTTTTATCTACCTTTATTCCCAAAACTTTTACTAAAACTTTTTTAGGTCTTTTGCCGTCAAATTCACCATAAAATATTTCTTCCCATGGTCCAAGATCAAGATCTCCATTACTAATTGCAAGAATAGCTTCTCTTCCCATAATTGTTCTTTTGAGATGAGCATCGGCATTATCCTCGCCTGTGAGGTTATGGTGATAACCGGAAGGATTATATGAAGCTAATTTTTCCAGCCAGTCGAGAAAGTCTTTATGGAGCCCCGGTTCGTTATCGTTTATAAAAACACTGGCAGTAATATGCATTGGAATGATGAAACAGATACCTTCATCAACCTGGCTTGCTCTGACAGCGTCCGCCACTTCCTCGGTAATTTTAACCAGTTCAGATCTCTTGCGAGTGTTAAATTCTAAGTAGCGGGTAAAGACTCTCAAAGTATTTCCTGTTAGCATTCTATCTTGAAGTCGCTTCAAGCTTTCACTCCCTATTCTGTTAGGTATCATTATCACCAGGAGGTGACACGGGTGAGTTTATCAGATTATATCAATGAAGCAGAAAGTATCTACAGTAGAATGGAAAAAAGATTTCCCCATATAAGATGGGATCCTGAAATTTTTTTTCTCGATTTTATAGAGGAGGTAGGGGAACTTTCCAATGCTATTCTGTGCGTTCGAAAGCATAAATTTGCCCATCGTCAGAAATCTGATCTTGGTGACGCTTTCTTTGATGTGCTTCTTGATCTCTTTCTTCTGGCTTCTCGAATGAATATTGACCTCGATCGTGAATGGATGAAAGGTGTTGAATCTTTTAAGAGAAGACTTGATTCAGGACAATTTGATCCTCGATAGATCGTTTCTTGTAAGGAAAAATGAGCGGACATCCGCTACTTTTAAAATGAAATATATTCCTGATTGACTTTTCCCTGAATTAAAAATAAGTTATTGATATGTTTAAAGTACTTTTTGCATGTGTCGAAAACGCTTGTCGGAGCAAAATGGCGGAAGCTTTTGCAAAATACCATGCTCCTGAGTTTATTGAGGCTTATTCTGCAGGTTCACGACCTGCTGAAGAGGTAGACTCTCTGGCAGTGTTTGTGATGGAAGAGAAATCCATTCCTATCGATAATTCAAAACCAAGAAACATCGATGAAATAAAAGGGGTGAGTTTTGATTACGTAGTAACTATGGGTTGTGAAGAGGAATGCCCGGTAGTAGCTACCAAGAGAAGGATTGAATGGGAGATAGAAGACCCAAGAGGAAAAGATATTGATACTTATAGAAAGGTTCGTGACGAAATTGAGACTAAAGTCATGAACCTTATTGAAGAAATAATGGCTGAAAATATTACCTGAAAAAAGTTCGTAAGGAAAGATATTGCAATCTTTTAAGAAGCAGTTCTTCAGGATGTCATATAAAAGTTAGAGCTGGGACCGCTAAGATCTTACCCCGGAGGCTGGGAGTAAAAAAGTTGAGGACAGCCTTATAATACTTATATTTTGATATGGTATATGCAACATATTATACATAAATTGCTGTTTTTATGAAAAAAGGGGAGCCCTGTTCAATTACCTTGAATTTAAAATGTGGAGGGGCACGTTTATGATACGCAAATCAACCTGGTTATCGTGATTTATGATTTCTCCGCTTATCTTCCAGGTCTTGACTCTAATTAAATTCTTCAATTTGAAGGTTTTTTAATGATCAAAGCTAAATCAAGATCTCGAGGATTTTTTGGTTTCAGGAAGGATCCATATATAAAAAAGCAATCTAAACTTACTTTTGTTTTGCAAAATAGTTTTTGAGTTTTTTCTTTATATTTTGTTTCTGGATTGTTTTTGTTATTATATCGGTTCTGCCTATTAATGATCTCAGGTGCTAATTTTTGAATGCTGTTTATCTTCCCGTTAAAACCAATTATTTCTTAAGAAAATGAGTTGTACAATCCTTAATGTAAAATACTATTTCATGGAAAACGGTAAACGTATTCGATTGCCTGAAATTGTTCCAGCAATTTTAACTGATAATGAAAGGGAATTCTTAAATCTTACAGTCGCTGCTTTGAAATTTGCAAAAAGAATTCAATTCGATTTTATGGATTCTCGATTCGTTCCTTCCATAAGTGTACCTGTGGATAGTGTGCTTTCTATTCCAGAGACAACATCTGCTCTTGAAGCACATCTGATGGTTTTTAATCCGGAAAGATATTTCGAGGTTTTAAAGAAAGCTAACTTTGAGATGATTATATTTCATGTTGAAGCAGTGAAAGATTTATTTGAAACAATAAAAAAGATTCGAAGTTATGGTCTACTTCCAGGAATTGCTATAAATCCTGATACGAGCGTTGATTTGATTGAGTCCGTATATAAAGAAGTGGAGGAGATTTTGTTCATGACTGTTTATCCTGGTTATTATGGAAGACCTATTGTGTGGGAAGCGCTTGATCGAGCAAAAGAATTTAAAGAGAGACACCCTGAGGTAATCGTCGGTATAGATGGTGGAGTGAAACTTAATAATGTTGAGAAAATAGTTAAGAGTGGCGTGGATAGGATTTGTGTTGGGAGTGCAATTTTCAAGGCACCTGATATCAAAAAAACATATTTAGAATTTATCAGCCAAGTAACATTAGCGGCACAAAAAATTCATAAAAATTGTTAGCATTCTTTACTACTGAATTGCACAATGGTAGCTTATACGACGGGTTTCTAAGTTTAAAAGAATGGAGAAATTATGAGTGAACAATCTCAAAAGAGGTTTATCCCTCCTGAAAAACTTGACAGATTGAAGCAGATTTCTATAAAGGCAAGAGCGGATATCCTGCGGATGACCAAGGTAGCAGACTCGGGTCATCCTGGTGGCTCAATGTCTTCGATAGATATATTTCTTGTTCTCTATGAATTCGCAAATGTGTGGCCTGATAATGTCAGACATCCCGACCGGGATAGGGTGGTTATCAGTCATGGGCATACTTCTCCCGGGGTTTACGCAGCATTGGCGGCACATGGCTTTCACGATATTGACGAAGTGATTGCCACTTTCAGGCTTGCAGGAAGTAAATTTGAAGGTCATATCGAGAGACATCTTCAGGGGATTGAATGGACGACGGGAAATCTGGGTCAAGGACTTTCAGCAGGATGTGGATTTGCATTAGCTGCCAGATTGTTAAGAAAGGACTTCCTCACATTTGTTGCTATGAGTGACGCGGAACAGGCAAAGGGGCAGGTTGGGGAAGCCAGGCGATTTGCAAAGAAATATGGGTTAGATAATCTAACGGTGATTATTGACTACAACCGTCTTCAGATAAGCGGTTGGGTTAATGAAGTTATGCCGGTCAATATCAGAGAGAATTATTTAGCCGATGGTTGGGCGGTGATTGAGATAGATGGTCATGATTATGAAGAGATTCATGAAGCACTTTGTGAAGCGGTTGACGATGGTCAACCAACAGCAATTATCGCCAGAACTGTTATGGGCAAGGGCGTTAGCTTTATGGAAAATAACTGGGAATATCATGGTAGAGCTCTTACAGATGAAGAATTTGAAAGAGCGATGAAAGAACTCGAGTTTGATACTGACCTTTCGAAATGGTTCGAATTACGAAAAGAGTTTTCAAAAAGGGAGTTTAGAGTATCACTTCCAGCTCAAGAATCTGTCTTCATTAAACCCGGGAAACCCAGGACTTATGGTGCTGACGTGAAAACTGATAATCGTTCAGCGTTTGGTAAAGCACTTGCAGATTTAGGAGTTGAAAATATTAGTGCAGGAGGAACTTCACCTATCGCAGTTTTTGACTGTGATTTGGCAACTTCAGTAAAA
>CALIRS010000239.1 GCA_938042205.1 uncultured bacterium
GTATTAGTCTATTTATCACAACAATCAATCCAATCGGGGTTTGATGGAATTAAGGTCTTTCGAAGAAGGAGTTCTCCCGTCCAAGTCTGGCACACCAAGAACTCGACCACTCGTCGATTTAAAAGTCGGTGTGTATGTAGGCTTGAGCATTTTATCTAGCTCTTCATTGCTTCGACGATTAAAGATCTCACGGGCTTGCACAAGTTCCTCTTTCTTGGCAGTTAATGCGTTCTTCTTGGCTTTGGGATCGATAATTGTTGGTCTCAGAAAAATTAATAATTCTGTGGGAGTGTATTGTAAAGACTTAGGCCGAAAGAATTTTTCACCAAAGTAGGGAATATCACTCAGAAGATTAAAGCGCGTTTCTGAGCTGTCCATTTTTACTTCCTGCAATCCACCAAGAACTAAAATCTCACCATCCATAATTGATATAGTAGACATAGCCTCCCTTCTTTTTCTCCCCGGCAAGTTCTGACCTTGGTATACATTGCTTTGAGTTTCATCAAATTTTTCAGCCTTAATAGTAACCTCCATAAAGATTGAGCCAGGTAGCGTTTCATTGGTGTCTTCATCCACAGTCGACAATCCAATCTTAGGCTTTTTAATTTCTAATTCAGTCGAGGCAGTTATAGGATCTCTTTGTCCGGCATTCGAACTATCCCCACCGCTGTTAAGGTTTCCATAAATCGTAGGAATGACTACATTTCTTTCATCTTCAATTTTGATGTGAACAGATTCAGCATTGTGAGAAACCATGATTGAAGGTGTCGAAAAAATACGAACATCATTTCTTTCTGAAGCAACAGAAAAAATTTGACTCCATTGAATCTTTTTTAACTTCCAATCCTGCATTTGAAATGGAACTGCAGATGCAAGGCCAGGAACTTTAAACACACCATCTAGAACATTCTCTCCAACTTCGCTATTTACCTGTTTTTCAAAATCGTCAAGATTACCGGGTATTCCGTCAGGTCCAGGATCTGTAACCGTACGGGTATCCGTTCTGGAATCGTCTGACCACTCAAGATCCTGAAACAAGGCATCTATCCCTCTCTGCCTCTTATCGCTCAAATCAACCATCACAAAAATAGTATCAATTCTGGCGAGTGGTAAAGGTTCGTCGAGCTCACCTATCATTTGATCAAGTAACAATATGTCAGTAGGCATACCATAAGCCAAAATTGAATTACTTCTTTCTGCGACAGAGATTGATACTAAAGGACTAAAATCTATTGATTCTTCTTCCCCAAGTGCCCGAGATCCCCTCCTGGTTGTTTTTGAAACTCCTGTATTTACAGTGGGAGTTACTTGAGTTCCTTCCTTGTTCGTTGTAACTCTATCGCTAAAAGAGGCCCTTTGTGTCTCCTGAATTTCTTCAGAAACTTCTAGTTGTTGTTTTATAACCTCCACTAAAATTCGGTGCACATCTTTAGCGTCGGCATGCTGAAGTTTATAAAGTTTGCTTTGCGTACTTATCTTAATCTCTTGGTCCAACTTATAAAGCCAGAATTTAAGAATTTTCATATTTGCCTTGTTAGCCACAATATAAATCTGATTTGTCCGGTTATTAACCTCCACCATAGTGTTACCACCCAAGAATGGTTTAAGGCTCTTCTCAATCATGGAATCTAAATTTTTCTTTAGGCTACTAACATCTCCGTATAATGCTGTGAAAACAAAAAATTCAGTACTGTATTGATCTTCATTATTTTCTAAACCATTAGCACTGAAGCTTTCCTGCGTTATGTTTCTGTCTTGCTCCTCCTGTTGAATCACCTTGCTCATCATCATTTGAGTTTGAGGAGAAAGGAACTGTGAATGTACTGGTTTATCAACCTTTTCAATAACATCTTCCATTCTTTGGAGATTTAGTAAGGAATCGGTGATCAAAATGCTGTTTGATTTCTCGAAGACGAGTAAACTGCCAACATTTGGAGTGGAGAAGGCGTTCAACTGTTCACGAACTTCAACTACTGGTGCATATTTTAAAGTAAACATTTTCATGTAGATTCTTTGACTGGGCGGCAGAGATGAAGCGGGGATATCTAGCCATATCGGAACATGAATGTTAATACCCTGAGCAGGTACAGCCTTGTAAAACCTGTCATCAATTTTGGTAATTCCTATTCCGTTCATCGCTAAAAGACTTTCAACAGCTAGAAGTGTTTCCCTTTTTGTGAGCACACTCATACTGTCAAAAGTGATCTTGACTGCAGGAAGGTTTTGAGGCCGCAAAATATAGCGACCAGTAATCAATTGAATCATATCCAAAATCATATTGGTATCCTGATCTCTTAACCTTAGTCTCTCCAGAGGCTCATCCAACCCTTCAATGAGTGTCAGCTCTTCAGGGTCCGTCAAAGGACTGAAAGCAGGTAGTTGCATCGATTCATCAGAGCTATTGATCCCTTGGATATTTGGAGTCATATTCGGCTGTGGCAGCCCCGGAGGCGAAGGAGGGAGAGGAGGGATACTACCGTCTGTGCCTTCGCCCACTTGAACTTGTCCAAAAGACAAAAAGCCGAAAAGATAGAAAGATAAGAAAATTAAAAACTTGATGAGTTTCATGGATTCAAAAATTCAACTGAACTAACTTCAAAATATGCGTCAAAAGTTGTGGGGTCGTATGGCCTGTTTTTGGGTGGATAGTTGGGTTCGATTTTAACTTCACTCAAAAACATGTATGGACTCTCATTACGAATAAGAGCTGCATACTCATTGACATCTTCATAGCTCGCTCGATCAAACTTAATCCTTACCCTGTGTTGCTTGTACCTCTCTCTTTCGTCTGATTCAAACTCTCGGTAATCTCTCTGCGGAAAAACCTGGTCAGCAAGTCGTGAGGCAAGGTTACTTAATTGCTTTTTATCGTAGCTTTTATTCTGTTGCTCTTTCTTCTGTTGCTCAAGTGCTCCATCAATTGCAGGCTTAAGATCAAGTACTTTTTTGTGTCCAGAGATAACTTGCTCATTTAATTTCCATTGGTCAAATAAACCGACTGAACTACTAACGATTTTAAAAAGAAATATAACCAACACCGACCAAAGTGCCAAAGTAAGCAAAGTTTGCTCCCTACCATTCAGTCCAAAAAATATTTTCTCTATATATTTCATCCCTGATTTGTACTTTGAACCGAAATTGATTGATCAGGTTTATTCTCCTCAATCAACTCCACATCCACTTCGAAAGCAGTTTTTCCACCGGCACTTCTAATTTTTCTTTTCTCATCTCCACTGCGACCCGTTTGCAAGATCGCAACTTTATTTTTTTCTAGTTTATCAATGAAGGTATTTATTGACTCAATATTTTTTCCTTCACCCTTGATTTCGACTTCATTCCTACTTTCGAAATGGGCTGAGGTAAACCAAACATCCAAGTTATTTGCAGTGCCTCCAAGGTGGGCATAAAGCCTTCCGATTGATCCGAATGGATCTATACCTCCGAGTTTATTTTGCTGCAACTTCTCAAGCAACTTTCTCGATTCGAGTACAAGAGGCACCTCAGAGGCCATTAAATTGGCCAAATTTTGCTTTTCAGCAAGTTTTACCTCAAAGATTTTCAATCCCAAAAACACCACAAACATTGCGGCCATAGTCAGACTCCAAACCTTTGTAGCTTGCCATTTTTTTCTGCTTTGACTGCGACGTTTCCTCTCATCTTTCTTGAAGGAAGAGGGTCGTATATCTATATCCCATAAACTTTCTGAGTCTAGATAGACATTTTGGTCCAAATCCAAGCTGGGGTCCTCCCCCTGCATCCACTCATGTTCAAATTTAAAATTACCGTCCTTTTGTTTTTGAATATCACCCGCAACTAATATGTCAGGCAAAATTTCATAATTTTCTAAATCAGTGAGCGACAAAAGCTTTCCTCTGGCGATATCGAGTGATTCCTTTTCATCATTGTCCACAGGAAGAGAATAAATTGATCGGGGAATAGAGGATTGAGCAGGAAAAGTAACTACACTCAGTGTACCATCTTCCAAAAGGAATAGGATGGTATTTTTAGAATATCTCTTTCCAAATACCGAAACGAAGGAAGGAAACACCCTGCGAAAAATATCAATAGTCTGCCATCCAAGTTGCCTTAACCTGATTAAAGGACATGCAAAAATGAAAGCCTTTTTCTCTTCCATCGAACCGTAAAAGCCCCAAGCAAGCTGATCTTGCGGATAAGGGGAAAAGGAATTATTGTCAAAAAATTCACTTATATAATGTTCAAGAGCTTCCTCCTCGGTTTGACCTTCATCCAAAACAAAACTGGAAGGCAAATCTATAGTTTCACAAAAAAAATGCTCACCTGGAATTCGAACAATAAAATCTCTTAATTCTAATAATTCCAGTTCGGAATCTTTTTGAGAATTGCTGGGCATCGGTGTGAGGTTTGAAATTAAACTTAGTGTTTAAAATGCTGATTTAAAATAACTTAATT
>CALIRS010000240.1 GCA_938042205.1 uncultured bacterium
CAGCGTTCGTTATATCTGAACTTCAATCGCTGGCAGATTCAAATAATTTCTCGAAACGAAAAAAGGGTCAAAGCGGGTTGAATCATCTCAATGAACTTCGTCATTTGGCTGGGGAAAGTTTGATAGTAGATGAAAGTGAAATCCGGGGACAAAACGTTGATGAGAAACTTATTAATTATTGTCGTAAACACAGTGCTGCTTTATTGACCACAGATTATAATCTGATGACTGTTGCAAAGGTAAAAGGAGTTAAAGTGCTAAATATCAATGAACTTCAAAAGGCATTAAAGGAGCCGGTCGAACCAGGAGATGAAATCAGCATTCAAATAATCAGGGAGGGCAAAGAAAAAGATCAGGGTGTAGGCTATCTTGAAGATGGGACAATGGTGGTCGTTAACGAGGGCAAAAGATATATTGGAAAAGAAGTTAATGTTTTAGTGAGTGGTTTGAGCCAGAGTTCCTCTGGTAGAGTGATATTTGGAAAAGTGAGGCATAATAATTGATAGTAGCGGTAATTGCAGCTTCCGGCTACGGGAAAAGACTCGGGTATCCTCAGGGTAAACAGTTTTTAGCCATTGCCGGAAAACCTCTTCTATATTACTCCCTTAAACGTTTTATTTCCCATCCAGAGGTTGAAATGGTAGTTGTAGTGGTAAATAAGAAAAATAAGGAAGAGATAGAAGCACTCATAGATATGTTCGTAAATGAAGGGTGTCGAAAACCCATCCATTATTGTTTTGGAGCTCATGAAAGGTATAGAAGCGTCTATAACGGGATTTTGAAGGTAAAGTCGCTTCTCAAGGCTTCGTTTGAGAGTTCATTAATTTTGATTCACGACGGCGCCAGACCTCTGGTAAGCCATGAATTAATTTCGGCAGTTATTGATGGGGTCAGAAAGAGTGGGGCATGTATCTGTGCAGTTCCAGTGGCGGACACAATTAAAGAAGTTGTCGGTGGTAAAGTACTATCTACACCAGATAGATCTCGATTATATGCTGCACAGACTCCACAGGGATTTACCGGCGAGATAATATGGGAAAGCTTTTTGAAGCTTAAAGAGGATGATTTTTTACCGACGGATGATTCTTCAATAGTGGAACGGGCTGGATTTGAAGTTTCTGTAGTTCCAGGTTCTTTTGAGAATATAAAATTAACCACTAAAGAAGACCTGATTCTTATAAAAGAAATGCTTTCAAGGTGGGAATGATTTGAGAGTTGGCGTGGGTTTTGATGTGCACAGGTTTACGGTGGGAAGGAAACTCTATCTTGGTGGAGTGGAGATACCTTTTGACAAAGGGTTGCTTGGTCACTCAGATGGAGATGTGTTGCTTCACGCTGTCTCAGATGCTTTGCTTGGCGCAGCTGGTCTTCCAGATATCGGGCATCTTTTTCCTGACACAGACCCTGAGATTTACGGAATTTCTTCTACAGAAATAATAAGAAGGGTTCAAATGATGATTTCAGAGACAGGATTTTCAATTACCAATTTAGATGCAGTAGTTATTTGCGAAAGACCAAAAATAGCTAAATATCGAGAAATTATTAAATCAAGTATTGCAAGCCTATTAAAAGTAGATGAGTTTAGGGTTTCAGTTAAAGGAAAAAGTGCCGAAGGGCTAGGCGTTTTAGGCTCTGAAGAAGCAGTAGCCTGTTTTGCGGTGGCATTGCTCGAGGAGATGAATTAAATGGTGCGTACCAGATTTGCTCCCAGTCCTACGGGTCCTCTACATGTTGGAGGTGCTCGAACAGCTCTTTTTAACTATCTCTTTGCAAAAAAGCATAGAGGTAGCTTTATATTAAGGATAGAAGATACAGACCCTGAACGCTCAAAACCTGAATTTGAACTTGATATTGAATCGTCACTTTCCTGGTTAGGTATTACTTTTGATGAATCTCCCTGGGTGGGTGGGCGGTATGGTCCTTACCGTCAGAGTGAACGACTTAATTTATATGATGAAGCATTTAGTGAACTTAAAAAAAGAAAGCTGATTTACCGTTGTTTTTGCACTGATGCCGATCTTTTACGAATGAAAGAAGAACAAATACAAAAAGGACAAAAGATTGGCTATGATAGGCGATGCTTAAAACTTTCCGAACCAGAAATAGAAAGATTATTGAAAGAAAAAAGAAAATATGCCTGGAGGTTTCTTCTTCCTGACAAAAAAGTTAAGTTCAAAGATATTATTAAAGGAGACATCGTTATTGATTTAAATTCTCTGTCTGACTTTATTGTAAAAAAGTCAGATGGTTATCCATCTTTTCATTTGGCTGTGGTAGTAGATGATATCAAAATGAAAATTACCCATATCATCCGCGGGGAAGATCACCTGACAAATACAGGCCTCCATCTTGTATTATATGAATCTCTCGGAGAAAAACCTCCGATTTTCGGTCACCTGCCACTGGTTTTTTCAAAAGAAAAAGACAAGCTTTCTAAAAGAGCCCCTGAATCTACCATTTCTGAACTCAGAAAGAAAGGATTTTTGGCTGAAGCGGTTGTTAATTACCTGATTTCGCTTGGGTACCATATTTCGCTTGATGAATTTACTTCCATGGATCGCCTGTTTGAAAAATTTGATATTCAAAAAGTGAGTAAAGGTTCTGTTATCTACGATGAAGAAGTGCTTGAGGGTCTTAACCGTAAATGGTTAAGAAAGATTCCGGCAGAAGAACTGTTATTAAGGGCAAAAGCCGAAGGGTTTACCTGTGCTGAACATTTTGATGAAAAAGTAAGAGAGTGGGTTAAGATCTGGTCGGAGAATTCAGGTAATTTAAAAGAACTAGCAGATAATATTCAGATTCTATTTAAAAAACCAGCTGTTAAAGAGAAAGTAATTTTTGAAGAAAGCAGGCTGGAAAAAGCGGTAAAGTTTATACAAACATTTGTCAACAAGTATAATCTTAAAGAAAAATGGCTTGATGAACTTGTAAAGACAGGTGAGTATAAAGGAATGAAAAAAGCAGAGCTTTTTAAAGCGGTTAGAATTTTCCTTACCGGTAAAGAACACGGTCCCTCGATATCTGACCTTGTTAGAGTATTAGGCGATGCCGAAGTCAAAGAAAGATTATTAAAGAAATGGGAGTGAAAAATGGGATTCTTTAGAACCCTTAAAGAAGATGTAAGGGTTGCTAAGGAAAGAGATCCAGCAGCCAAAAATACACTTGAGATTCTGATCTGCTATCCAGGCTTACACGCCATCTGGTTTCATCGAGTTGCTCACTGGTTTTATCGTAAAAAGTGCTATACGTTTGCCAGGCTCATTTCCCATATTTCCCGTTTCTTAACAGCTATTGAGATTCATCCAGGAGCGAAGATTGGAAAAGGGTTTTTCATCGACCACGGTTCAGGGGTGGTCATTGGTGAAACCACGGAGATTGGAGATAACGTTACCCTTTATCAGGGAGTTACTCTTGGGGGGACCGGAAAAGAGAAGGGTAAAAGACATCCAACAATAAAAGACAACGTCGTTATTGCTGCCAATGCTACTGTTCTTGGTCCAATTGAAATAGGCGAGAACTCAAGGGTAGGAGCAGGTGCAGTGGTCATAAATTCAGTTCCGGCAAATTCAACGGTAGTCGGAGTACCTGGTAAAGTGGTAAAAAGGGATGGCAGGAGGATACCTTCGGTTGATCTTCATCATGAGCGTTTACCTGACCCGATTGCAGAGATGTTGAATTCTTTAGCTCATAGGCTGGATCGAATAGAATTTAAACTGGGAAAGTTGGAAAAGGAACTTGAGAAAAGAGATGGCCATAAAGATCTTTAACACTCTCACCGGGAAAAAGGAGGAGTTCATTCCGGGGAACCCTGGTGAAGTTAAAATGTATGTTTGCGGCCCCACAGTTTATAACTACATCCATGTTGGAAATGCCCGTGTTTATGTATTTTTTGATGCTGTTAAAAGATTTTTTAAGCATCTGGGAT
>CALIRS010000241.1 GCA_938042205.1 uncultured bacterium
AGAGAGACCGGTTGATCCAACCCTTGCTATGTTGCTACCCTGGCTAACTTCCTGCCCTTCACTTACAAGGAGAGTAGAGCAGTGAGCATAAAGCGTGGAAAGCTTATTCCCGTGGTCAATAATGACTGTATTGCCATATCCGCCCAAACTGCCAGAATAAATAACAACACCGGACTGAGCAGCTTTGATAAGTGTCCCGTAAGAGGCAGAAATATCTATCCCGTAGTGCATTCGATAGTAACCAAGAATGGGATGAAGCCTCATCCCGAAACCTGAAGTAACTGTCCCGTTTATGGGCCATATCAGGTTTCCGCTGTAAACTTTTTTGTTTTTTTGCTCTGCCTCAAGCTTACGGATAATTTGAATGAGATCATTTGCAAGTTTCTCAAGTTCATCTTCGAGAGCTTCGTAATAAGCACGGTTCTTTCGCGCCTGAGTTAGAGTATCTGATTTGCGTTTTAGAGTCTCACGAAGATCTTTTTTCTTTTGTTCTTTAAGATTGAGCAAAACAGTTATTTCATTCTCTTTCTGTTTCTTCTTCTCAAAAGTAGATTGATAAATCTTCTCTATCTCTTCAAGGTCATTGTAAGATTCCCTGAGGTCCTGACTGATCTGATTTAGATCTGCAATCAACTTCTCGTCAGCTTCAACCAGGAGGTTAATGATTTTTGCCCTTTCAATAAGGTCAGTAAAACTCGTTGCATTTAAAAGGATTGCTACAACCGAAATTTCGCCTCTGGTATAAAAATATTTAACTCTTGCTGAAAGCGTTTCCTCTTGCTCTTTTTTTGCTTGAAGAAGTTTCTCTATTTCATTTTTCTTTCTTAGTTTTTCCTGCTTGATAGCATTAATCCTGGCAGAAATCTTACTTTTTTCAGCCTCTACTTTTTTAAGCTGGATTTCATAGCTCTCGATTTCTTCTGAAATTATGTCAAGATTAGAGTCGAGCTTTTTAACATCATGCATCAGCTTATTTTCTTCTTGCTTGAGGCGTTTGATTTCCCCCCGGGTGCCCTCCAGTTGTTTTTGAACAGAATCAAGCTCGCTTCTCTTCTCAACTAATGTGGAAGTGTTAGCACTGGCAACCGGAAACAGGATTAGCGAAACGATAACTACTAAAGATGTTATCCTTCTAAGAAAACATAGCTCAGACCTTCTCATAAAACCTCCCGGTTCCTTAACTTTTTTAAACTTTAAGGAACCTTCTTAAAGCAATGCCGCTACCTAACGCTCCAATAGCCAGACCTCCTAAAATAAGACCTAAAGTTATCTGCCAGAAAAGAATGTTTTCAAACCTCACTGGTAGCCAGCGTATTTGTGCCACGATATTCTCAAAAAAGGTTGACTTTAGTAAATAAATTCCAACAGCAGCCAGAACAGCTCCGCTAATCCCCTGAATGCAACCTTCTATTACAAATGGCAGTCGAATAAACCAGTTAGAAGCTCCAACAAGCCGCATAATCACTACTTCTTGGCGCCTGGAAAAAATGGCAATCCGGATAGTGTTAACTATCAGCACTAAAGATACAAAAGAAAGAAGAAAAATAAACGTCAATCCAGCATATCTCATAACCCGAGCCGCTGAAAATAGTCTTTCGACAACTTGCTTTCCATATTCAACAGTGTCTACCTCTTTCCTGCCATTGAACCTGACTGCTACTTTATCAACCAATTGTGGATCTTTTAATCTGATTTCAAAAGAAGCCGGTAAAGGATTCCCTGGAAGATTTTTTATCAGGTCAGGCTGGTCTCTGAATTGCTTTTTGAACCTTTCGAGTGCCTCTTCCTTAGAAATATATCGAACTACTTCCACTTCGCTCCAGGAATAGATTTCATCTTGCAGTTTTTGAACTGAATTAGGATCAATGGAATCATTTAAGAAAACCTTTATTTCTACCTGTTTTTCGAATCTGGAAATTAAGTCATTCAATGTCACCGCTGTAAAAGCAAATAACCCCACTACAAAAAGTGAAAGTGCCACCGTTGCTACCGCTGCTGCGCTCATTACCCAGTTTCTTCTTAATGAAATGATCGCTTCTTTGAAAAACCAGTTAGCTTTCATACCCGTAGACTCCTCTTATCTGGTCACGAACAAGACGTCCCTCTTCAAGCGCAATTACTCTTTTTCTCATCGAATCTACCAGCTCTTTATTGTGAGTTGCCACCACCACAGTGGTTCCCGTCTTATTAATTTGGTCAAATAACCCCATCAGCTCATTTGCGGTAGTGGGGTCAAGGTTTCCAGTTGGCTCGTCCGCCAGAAGAACCGGAGGATGATTAACAATTGCCCTGGCAATACTTATCCTTTGTTGTTCGCCCCCTGATAATTCAGCTGGAAAGCTATCTCCCTTATGTTCTAGCCCAACCAGCTTAAGTACTTCCATAACTTGGTCATAGATAAACTTTCTCGGCCTTCCAAGAACTTCGAGAGCAAAAGCAACGTTTTCAAAAGCAGTTTTATTCGGTAGTAATTTAAAGTCCTGAAAGACACAACCTATGTTACGACGAAGGTAAGGAATTTTCCACGATCGTAGCGCAGTAACGTCAATGCCTGCAATATATATTTTTCCTTTCGTAGGGATAACTTCACGCAAAAGAAGTTTAATCAGGGTTGTCTTGCCTGAACCGCTTGGACCAACAAGGAAAACAAATTCGCCAGCTTCTATATCAAAAGAAACCTCCTCGATAGCAGGTTTTTCTGCATTTGGGTAAATTTTGGTTACTTCCTGAAGGGTAATCAATGACAAACACCTCTTGGACCTGATGAATTTTTGATTATTTGTAATATCGGTAGGAATTTTCTATCGATAAATATTAAATTGCAATGTTTGCTGCTACTTCTGAATGCCATGACCTTAGCTATTTTTAACTTCTTGCTTAAATTTTAACTCGTAAAGCATTATACCTTTATTTTTAATTATCGCAAGCCACTGAATATAAAACTATCATTTAAAGTTTTACTTTAAAAAATTCTGAGGAACTCTTAAGGAACATTGCTACCTGCCTTCAATTCGCCTTTTTAAAGATATCTTTAAGAAATGCTTTTTTGGGAGTGAAATAAATTACCAGCTTATCCTTATCAATAAAAATGCGGTCAAAATCAAAAACTGAGTCTGCGGGAGCAAGGTCGAAACTAAAGTTTATGTTTTTCCAAAGATCTGTTCTCATAAGAACTGATAGAAGTTTTGGTTTTACAAGATCTTGTGGCTCGAAATAAACTACTCCGCTCTCAATACTAAACTTTCCGGTAACTACAATTTCTCCGAGGCCCTGCATGTCCGTAGCCACATAAATCTCATTGTCCTTAATTTCAACGGCATAATTTACATTTCTGGCTTCAAAATAATCATTGATATCTGCCGGAAGAATAATTGCCGTTCCTTCTACCTTTCCAATGGAATCCAGTTGCGGTCGACCCAGAAGCGTTTTTAGGATAGAAATGTTTACATCTTCGGCTTTTAA
>CALIRS010000242.1 GCA_938042205.1 uncultured bacterium
GCCTTTAAAAATCCATGAAAAATCATCAAATTTTTTAAAAAAAGGGCTTGAGCTTTTTCAAGCAAACTTACCTCAGTCATTTTTTCTACCTGAAGAAATTGAAGACGTCATTTTAAAATCTCCCTTTTTCAACCCAAATCTTACGTTTAGCAACGAAGAACTAAAAGAAATAATTCTTGCAGCGAATAGATTTTCTGATTATAAGTTCAATCTACTTGGAACAGAAATTGAAGGAAATCCTACAATAGACTGGCATCTGGATTATTCCTCAAACTACAGATTTCCTGAGAATAAAATCTTCTTTCGAATTAAACCTGCTCCTGAGCACGGAGTTGACATTAAAATCCCCTGGGAGCTATCAAGGTTCTATCATGCCCCAATCCTTGCGTTGGCTTATAGAATAACTGGCAAAGAATACTACTTTCGCACTCTCTTAAATCAAATTCTTGACTGGATCAAAAAGAATCCCTGGAAACGAGGAGTCAACTGGAGTTGTCCCATGGACGTCGCTATCCGTGCCTGTAACTGGCTCCTTGCTCTTGACCTCTCAGGTAATGGTTTCAAAGAAATCACTTCCAGGGAAGAAAAACGAAAAATCTTATCAAACCTTTACCTTCATGGTAAACATATCTTTAATAATCTCGAATATCATCCGACGCTGACGAGCAATCACTACATTTCTGATTTATTAGGACTGCTATATATCGGAATCTATTTAGGAGATATCTCTGAAACTCTCAGGTGGAAAGAGTTCGCTATCAGTGAATTAGAAAGAGAAATTCAAAAACAGGTATATGATGACGGCGCTGACTTTGAGGCTTCGACCTGTTATCATCGCCTTGCACTTGAAATTTTCTTTTTTGCAGCACTTATAGTGAAAAAGTCGGGATTCTCTTTTTCAAAAGAATACCTGGACAGACTTCACAAGATGTTTCATTTCATTTACAGAATCATTAAGCGGGACGGGAAGGCGCCCCAGATTGGCGACAACGATAGCGGGCGCATCCATACCCTTTATCCTCGTGAAGTGCTCGATTTTTCTTATTTCACAAGTCTTGGAGCAATATTTTTTAATGACGATAGCCTTAAGATTAAAGACTTTGGAATTTCGCCGGAAGCAAAAATTCTGTTTTCCGCAGAAGAGATCTCGATATGGAAAAAGCTTAAAGGATCTAGTGTTTATGAGCTTAAAAGCCTGGGCTTCCTGGACACAGGCATCTATGTTATGCGAAACAATAGAGATTACCTTGTCATAAGCTGTGGCCCTAATGGACAAAACGATAACGGTGGGCATGCTCACAATGACAAGCTTTCATTTGAATTAAGCATCAATGGATTCGATTTCATAGTCGATCCGGGTACGGGTACTTACACATCTTACCCAGAAATTAGAAACGAATTCCGTTCTACTGCCTTTCACAATACAGTAAGAATCGATAGAGAAGAACAAAACCGCTTTCTTGAGTGGACGATTTTTTCATTACAAAATGATGCGAAAGCAGTCTACGACACCTGGCAGACCGACGAGAACGCTGATATTTTCACTGGACATCATCTCGGTTATGTTCGCCTGCCTTCTCACGCAATTCACAGGCGTCGGATAATATTTAAAAAGGGAGCCCGGACATGGCTGATTGAAGATACGATAGAAGGCAGCGGACAAGCCTTAATAGAATGGTTTTTTAACCTGCATCCCGAAGTTGCTCCTGAACTGAAAACAAACAGAATTTTTCTTAAAAGAGAAAACATCATAGTTGTGCTGAGATTCGAACCGGAAAAAGAGTTAAAAGTCAAAATAGAAGAATCCAAATACTCTCCCGAATATGGCGTAGTCGTTCCCTCTTCACGAATCCATTTCATACGAAAAAGTGAACTTCCGATATCAAAAACTTTTGAACTGAGGGTCAGATGAAAGCAATCTTCTTCGAAAGCCTCCCCTATGAAGGCACTTTTCATGTTGGAAGTCATCACTTTGCTAAATGTTTTTTAAGAGACGGCTGGGAAATTTTCTGGATTTCACATCCTTTCTCACCATTTCACTATATGTTGAGAGAAAAAAAGGACTTTGAAATAAGAATAAGGGGATGGAGAAAAGGACCGATCAACTATGGAAATCTTCTTTATTACAGCCCATTTACTCTCTTGCCTTCTGGTAACTATCCAATCCTCAGAAGCAAATTTTTCGTAAAAAACTCAGCAAAAGCAACCATCCCGAAGTTAACATCAATTATCAAAAAATATGGATTCGCCTCGCCTGACCTAATCTGGCTGACTAACTCCCTATTTCATCCTTTGCTTGGAAGCATTGTCGCTAAAAAAGTTGCTGTTAGGGTGGCAGACGACATTACTCAGTTCAAAAATATTCCAGAAGCAATAAAGGAACTTGAGCTCAGTGCTATCGAACAGGCTGATGCTGCCTTCATCGTTTCTCGAAATCTTTTTGAAAACCTTAAAGGGGAATACGACAATGTGATTCATCTTCCAAATGGTGTCGACTTTGAACACTTTCAAAATAGAGTGAGCGAACCAGAAGAACTTAAAAATATTTCTCGACCGCGAGTAATCTATGTCGGCTCTACTGAGTACTGGCTGGATGTTGATTTGATAGAAGAATGCGCGCGAAAATTAACCAGCTTTCATTTTCTTCTTGTCGGTCCGCACACAACCAACCTCTCCAGGCTGAGTACTCTTAAAAATGTAAATATCCTTGGGATGCGTCCGTATGATTCTATTCCTGCTTACCTTAAACATTCCGATGTGGGAATAATTCCTTTCAAACAAATTCCGCTGGTTAACTCAATTCATCCAATCAAACTATATGAGTATTTGGCAGTGGGGTTACCTGTGGTGGCTTCTCGATGGAAAGAAATTGAATTGTTGAACCCACCTGCTTATTTAGTAAAGAGAGATGAGTTTGCAGATGCAATTAAGACAGCTTATGAAAAAAAAGACACAGGAAGAGATGAAAGAATGGAATTTGCGAAGAAGAACTCCTGGAATGAGCGTTATAAAATGGTTTTAAAGTATTCAAGACTTACATGTTAGGAGCCATTATGAAAAACTCAAAGTTAGTAACCTGCATATTCATCGCCATTCTCATTTTAAGTTTGATACCCCGATTTTACAAAATTACCACTCCAGCCACATACCACTTGCACCCGATTCGGCAGTTCCAGGGTGCTATGATGGCTCGAAATTTCTACGAAAGGAGAATGAACATCCTTGATCCACGCCTGGATGCAGGAACAATCCAGAGTCCGCCTCCAGCAAAAGTAGCACTTGAACTTCAATTAATGCCCTATGCAGCCGCCATCCTGTATAAGCTCTTTGGTGAGCATGAGTTTTTTGGGAACCTGCTGAGCATTGTTTTTTATATTTCTTCCGCCTTTTTCTTTTCCTTTATTTTTACC
>CALIRS010000243.1 GCA_938042205.1 uncultured bacterium
GCTCAGGTAGCCACCCCTTCAGTACTGATTTCAGAATTTAATTTTACGGGGACAAAGGAGGGCTAAGAATAAGAATAAAGTTTTTCATAACACTGACCAAACAGTTTTTATTTTGCAAATAAAAAAATCCCTTTCTTCCAAATTTTTATATGTTGCTATAGCGTTCAAGATTTAATTACTGAAATAAGCTCCTCTGGGCTTCCAGCATTTCTTTTACTTTCATAACGCGGGTACGAGTTTCGCGATCAATTTCGTCAAGTTTCATAGCGATAGTTTTAATAAGCCCTTCCAGTTGAGGAATAAGAACTTGCTCAAGAGCATTTACCCGACGGCGAGTCTTTTCCATCTCCCTGGCAATCAGGTAAAGATTATGTTCTAACTCTGCCAATCTAACCACTTCATAAAAAACTTCTTCAGAATGCTTTATCAAATCTTCAATCTTTAAATTAAAGTCAGGAAGATTGAAAATAAATGGATCGCCCTCAATGATGCCACGCATTTTTATCGTACTCACACCCACAGTTTTTGTCTCTTCAATTTCTACTCGGGACGTAACTGGAAGTTTTTCAAATAGAGATTCAATGACTCCCTCCTCATGTGAGGCTTTGACATATGAAAGCAGCTCATACCCCTGAAGCAAACTCTCCTCAACAAGTTCCCTTATCCTGATGCTTTCATCAGCTATCTCCATAAACCGTTTCAAGAGCTCGTCGAACTTGTCCTTCATAAGTTTGTGACCTCTGCGAGCAAGTCTCAACCTCCGCTTGAGCTTCATGAGTTCCATTCGATTAGGATTTATTCTTCCAGGCACAGCAAAACCTCTACGCTTTTACCGCTGCGCGGCGTTTCTTATGGTAAAACTCTTCAAAAATTTCAGGAGGAATTCTCTTAATTTCAGTTCTTGGAATGATGTGAAGAAGTTCCCAACCGAGATCAAGAGTCTCTTCAATGGTGCGAGATTCGTAATCCCCTTGAGATATAAACTTTTGTTCAAATTCATCTGCAAACCTTACAAAAGCTTTATCAGCTTCGGTGAGCGCAGCTTCGCCGAGAACCACCATTAGCTCTCGAGCTTCAATTCCACGAGCATAAGCAGCGAAAAGTTGATTAGAAAGTGGTGAATGATCTTTTCTGGTTTTCCCTTCTCCAATACCTTTCTCTTTGAGTCTGGAAAGTGAAGGAAGAATGTCTGTTGGAGGATATATTCCTTTTCGATGAAGCTCTCGGGAGAGAATTATCTGACCTTCAGTGATGTAACCTGTAAGGTCAGGTATAGGGTGAGTTTTGTCATCCTCAGGCATGGTGAGAATAGGCACTTGAGTAATTGAACCTTCAAGTCCTTTGATTCTTCCAGCACGCTCATAAATAGTTGCCAGGTCAGTATACATATACCCTGGATAACCTCGTCTCCCAGGAACCTCTTTTCGAGCTGCAGATACTTCGCGCAGTGCCTCACAGTAGTAAGTCATATCAGTTAGAATAACGAGAACGTGCATCCCTTCATTAAAAGCAAGATGTTCGGCAACAGTTAAAGCAATCCTTGGGGTTGCCAGACGCTCAATAGGAGGATCATTTGCTAAATTGATAAAGAGAACTGTATGTTCAAGAGCTCCTGTTTCTTCAAATTGAGAAATAAAAAAATTTGCTTCTTCAAAAGTAATTCCCATCGCTCCGAACACTACCGCAAACGATTCCTCCTGACCTTTGACTGTTGCCTGGCGTGCAATTTGTGCCGCAAGCCTCTGGTGGGGAAGCCCAGAACCTGAAAAAATGGGAAGTTTCTGGCCCCTTACCAGAGGATTTAATCCATCTATTGAAGAAATTCCTGTCTGAATAAAATCGGTAGGATAGTCACGAGAATAAGGATTAATTGCATTTCCCTGAATATCCCTTTCATCGTCTGCTATCGGAAGAGGTGCACCATCTTTTGGTCTACCAAGTCCATCAAGAACTCTGCCAAGAAGCTTCCGGGTAACTCCAACCTTCATTGTTTTTCCAATGAATCTGATTTTTCCTTTCTTTGGCGAAAGTCCCTGAGTGCCTTCAAACGACTGAACAAGAGCATAATCTTTGGTCGTTTCGAGTACTGTGCCAAGAGCAACTTGACCTGTCCCATACTCAATCTCGACTAGCTCTCCATAGGAAGAGTCGCTAATACCTTCAACAAATATTAAAGGTCCTACAATGTCTCTAATGGTTTCATATTCTTTAACCAAACTTCACACCCCGCTTATGCAAAGATTTCCTCCTGAGTCTGTTTTGGAATTGAAGCGATTTCATCGATTTCGTCTTCTGGAATAAATTTCGCACGGGCAATTTTAAGCCTTACTGAAGCGTTTAATATCTTTTCAAGTTCTCTTCCCTGACTGTATGCTTCAAGAGCACGATGGTAAAAGTCCATAATCGCCTTAAGCATCAAATATTGTTTCCTTAAAGAAGTAAACGAATCCCTGTCATTGAAAGCATTTTGCTGTAGAAAGTCTTCCCTTATTGAACGAGCTGTTTCCAGAAGAATCCTTTCTTCTCCTGAAAGTGCTTCCATCCCAACTAATCTCACAATCTCTTTTAGCTCATCTTCCTTTTGAAGAATGGCCATCGCTTCTTTCACCAAAGAACCATACTCCTCATCAACCTCGCGGTTGAGATATTCCGCAACAGCTCTATCATAAAGAGAATAACTGTTTAACCAGTTTATAGCCGGAAAATGTCTCTCATAAGCAAGCCTATCCTCAAGTGCCCAAAATACCTTAACTACTCTTAAAGTAGCCTGAACGACAGGTTCAGAAAGATCGCCTCCAGGAGGGGATACAGACCCTATGGCAGTTACCGAGCCTTCTCTATCAGTACTTCCCTCGCAGATGACCCTTCCAGCTCGTTCATAGAAGCTTGCCAGTCTTGAAGCTAAATAAGCCGGGTATCCTTCCTCACCGGGCATTTCCTCAAGTCGTCCTGAGATCTCGCGCAACGCTTCTGCCCACCTTGAAGTGGAATCCGCCTGTAAGGTAACATCATAACCCATATCCCGAAAATATTCGGCGATAGTAATTCCAGTGTAAATTGACGCTTCACGGGCTGCTACTGGCATATTAGAAGTGTTTGCAATGAGAACCGTTCTCTCAAGCAAGGGTCTTTCAGTGTATGGGTCCTGAAGTTCAGGAAACTCTAACAAAACATCGGTCATTTCGTTTCCTCGCTCACCACAGCCGACAAACACGACTACTTCTCCATTAGCCCACTTAGCTAACTGATGCTGTAAGACAGTTTTTCCACTACCGAACGGTCCAGGAACACAAGCGGTTCCTCCTTTGGTAATGGGAAAGAAAGTATCAACAACTCTTTGACCGGTTATTAGAGGTTCTTTTGGAGGAAGTTTACGTTTATAAGGTCGAGGAATTCTTACGGGCCATTTTGAAAGCATTTTTAATTCTACTTTTTGCCCGTTTACATCCACCACACAGACAACTTCTTCAACGGTAAAATTACCCTCATAAATTTCAACAACTTTTGCTGCTTTAATACCATGTGGCACAAGAATGCGGTGTTGAAAATTCACAGTCTCTTGAACAGTCCCTATAATGTCACCTGCTGAAACAACTTCACCGGGTTTAACGGCTGGCTCAAAATGCCACTTTTTATCTCTGGAAATTGCCGGTGCTTCAGCACCACGAACGATATAGTGCCCCCACAGGTTTTCGAGAATTTCGAGAGGCCTTTCGACTCCGTCATAGATACTTGATAGAAGGCCTGGACCCAATTCCACAGAAAGTGGTGCCCCGGTGCTAAGTACCTCATCTTTAGGACGCAAACCTTCCGTTGCCTCATAAACCTGGATGAAAGCCCTTCCGGATCTCATTTCTATGATTTCTCCAACCAGACCTTCTGATCCCACCTTCACCAGGTCATACATTCTTGCTTTATCCATACCATCAGCTACAACCAGAGGGCCTGATATCCTGATAATTTTTCCGCTGACAACTCTTTCTTTTTTAACACTGATACTCATTAGAACTAACTCCTTTGTTTCTTCTTTGGAGAAATGATATCAATACCAATTGCCTGTTCAGCTAAATCTTTTAGCCTGTCAAAAGCCTTCCCTCTCTCGCCCGTAACCGGTGGTATAAGTACAATCGGTGGAAAACCGCGCACATCAGCATGTTTTTTAACTTCATCCCAGTAGTTTTCGGTAATAATCAATAGTTCGCACCCTTCTTCCGCCAGAAATTTAAAGAGTGCTTCCAGATTGGTGGTTTCAAAATCTATCGTATTGGCACCAGATGCTGAGAAAAAAGCAGCTGTTACTTTATCAGCTAAAACATAAACATTTGAAAATTCTCTATGCTGCGACATCTCCACGCACACCTCCACGTCCCATTATTATTCTTAACACATTCCTTTTTATAAACTCCTGGTCTATCATTAGATTTCTCATAAACCAGATGATATACCCTGAGCCAAAACTCTCATATTTCTTTCCACTTAACAAATTATCCTCAAATTCTCTTCGCGCACTTTCTGCGTCTTCAGAAGTTCTGGCATTTACAAGTTTAAGAGCAAATTCCCTGAGTTGATAATTGTTTCTATAAATAGCTTTAGCCACATCTGAAAAATAGTCTTCGTTCTGAAGCTCCAACTTTTTGAACTTACCTTTAATAAAACCAAGATAATATTTCCCGATCATCGAATAGCTATTTTCAAACTGCTCAGTAAGCTGTTCAATTTCTACTCCTGATCTCAAACTCCAGAAAAAAGTTACTGCATCTGATGCTTCTCCTGACATCAGTTGCCATTTCTTCGCTTCCCTGTCACCTTTCGCCACAAGGTAGAGAGTAAATCGCCGCCACTCAACAGGAATATTCTTTTCCATTGCTTCTAAGCCCTGGTCGTAATATAGGCTTTTTAAACGTCCAACGCTTTCTTTCAGCTTCTGAACAAAAAAAATATTCTCATTAATCTCATTTTTTTCATCAAACAAATGAGACAGCTTCAACCCACATGAATAATAGCCGGATCTTATTTGATTACCATAAATACCGGAGCGAATCAATTCAAAATATTTTTTACTCAATGCCAG
>CALIRS010000244.1 GCA_938042205.1 uncultured bacterium
TATGAGAAAAGGAAAAGCGCAATTACGATAGAAAAAATAGCCAGTGGCTTCAGGTTTTCAATCAAACCCGAATTTGGAGAAATTGTTTTTCAAGCTGTAAATCAAAGAGCAGCACCAAAGTTATCAAAAGCGGCACTGGAGACTCTGGCTATCATTGCATACAGGCAACCTGTGTCGAGAGTTGAAATACAAAAAATCAGAGGTGTCAATCCGGACAGTTCTTTAAGCACCCTTTTAGAAGCCGGACTTATTGAGGAAATTGAAGGAGAGCGTGGCAAGAACTATAAGACTACCAGGCGTTTTCTTGAAGTTCTGGGTATTAACTCACTTTCGGAGTTACCACCATTAAGATAATAATGAATAAGGTTAGCAACAATAAGACAGAAAAAATTCAAAAATTCATCGCTAAATGCGGGGTAACTTCAAGAAGGAAAGCAGAAGAGATGATATTAGCTGGAAGAGTAACGGTAAATAATAAACCAGCAGTTACAGGACAGCGCATCAATCCTTCTTTAGATGTTGTAAAGATAGATGGCAGGGAGATCAAACCAAAAAAAGAATATATCTATGTGATATTGAACAAACCAAAGGGAATTGTTACAAGCTCAGAAGATGAACTTGGAAGAAAGACTGTTCTTGACCTCTTAAAGAACCATGTAAATCTTCGCCTTCACAGGCTTTTTCCTGTGGGAAGGTTAGATAAAGATTCCTTTGGCCTTGTTTTTTTAACTGATGATGGAGAAATTGCATACCGGTTAATGCATCCGAAGGAAAAAATTCCTAAGGTTTATATCGTCAAGGTAAAGGGTCATCCATCAAGAAACATTTTAAAAAAACTTGAAGAAGGTGTAATAATCGAAGGAACAAAAACTCTACCTTGTAAAGTTGAAATCATTAAAAAAGGAGATTCATGGACAAAGTTGAAGTTTACACTGTATGAAGGAAAAAAACGCCAGATTAGAAAAATGATGAGATTAATAAGTCATCCTGTGGTTCACCTCGAAAGGATCGCTATCGGTCCTTTAAAGTTAGGTAAGCTAAAAAGGGGAAGCTTTCGTATTCTCGATAAAAAAGAAGTAAAAAAGTTAAAGGATTACTTAAAATTTAAAGGTGGTTGATAATATTGGGAAGCGTTAAAGATATTGAAATAGTTAAAGCACCCACTGAAACTTCTACAGGTACTGGCAGATTTCATTTTTCTGATAGATATTCCGTTTTTGACTGGGGTGAAATGCCAGATCTTATTCCTGGCAAGGGAAAAGCTCTCTGTATTATAAGCGCCTTTTTTTTCGAGGAGGTGGAAAAGCACGGGATTTCGACTCACTACCGGGGAATTATTGAAAATAACAAATTAAAGAAACTTTCTGATTTACGAGAGCCCTCGAATATTATGGAGATTGAGCTGGTTAGAGTGGTGCATCCAGATAAAAAGGAAGGAAAATACGAATATTTAAAATTCAGGAAACTTCCATCAAATTTTTTGATTCCTCTTGAGGTTATTTATCGTTATGTTCTACCGGAAGGCAGCAGTGTTTTTAAAAGACTAAAAGAAGGGAAACTGACACCATCCGATATTGGTTTTCAAAAGATGCCTGAGATAGGTGCAAGACTTAAGAAAGCATTTATTGACTTTTCTACGAAACTTGAGGAAACAGATAGATATCTTTCTAAAGAGCAAGCTTTACAGATTTCCGGCCTAAAAGAAGAAGAGTTTTTAGAAATAATTGATGTTTCAATAAAAGTGGCAGAAATTATAAAAAACAGGCTTGCAGAAATAGAGATTGATAATGAAGACGGAAAATTTGAGTTTGCACTTTCAGAAAAAAGGAAAATAATGCTTGTTGACTCTGTAGGCACGCCAGACGAATGCAGATTCACCTATAGAGGAATACCCTTGAGTAAAGAAGTCGCTAGAGTATATTACCGGAAGACGCCCTGGTATCATGAGATTGAGGATGCAAAAAAGAAAGATGTTTTAAAATGGAAATCTCTTGTAAAGTCAACACCGGAACCTCTTTCAGATAAATTTCTAACTTTTATTTCAAATATTTACAGGTCAGTTGCGACTGCCATCACTGGAAGAGAATTTTTTAAAGGATCGCCTTCCCTCGCAGAAATTTACCAGGAGGCTTTAGAAAAAAAGTATTTGTCGAGCTAAAATCTATCAGATGGAAAATAAGCACGTTTTGATGTTATTTACTGGAAAAGGAAAGGGAAAGACTACTGCTGCTTGCGGTCAGGCTATCAGGTATTCGGGAGCCGGACGAAAAGTATTCTTTGTCCAATTTTTGAAATCCGGAACAAGTTCAGAAGTTAAAATCCTGGAAAATGCAGGGATAAAAGTCTCCTCTGGTGCGTTTCTTCCCTTGCCCGTTGATCTATCTTCCCATGCTTTAAAGAAAGAGATTGAGAAATACTTTTTGTCAGTGATTTCTGAAATAGAAAAAGAAAAGCCAGATGCGGTAATTTTTGATGAACTTGCTTACTGGGCATCATCTGAAATCGCCAGCAAAGATTTAATAATTCAAAATCTAAAGAAGGTATTAACAATGGCAGATGTAATAGTCACAGGAAGAGACGCTCCACCCTGGCTTTTAGAAATTGCAGACCTTGTAACAGAAATGAAGGAAGTAAAACATTATTTAAAGAGTGGCATTAAAGCAATGAGGGGCAGAGAATATTGAAAAAGGTTCTCTTTCTTTCTGGACTTGATCCCACAGGAGAAGCTGGCATCTTAATGGACACAAAAGTAGCTTCTTTCCTGGGCGTTAACTATTCAGGAATAACCACCTGTCTGGTAGTCGAAAATGCTTCGAGAGTAGAAAGAATCCTGACTCTTAAAAGTGGTGATTTCGAGTCGCTTCTCAATACTGTGTTTGAAGAATACCATTTTGAATGTACCAAGATTGGTCTGGTTCCAGAAGAGTCGCTTAGCTGGTTTGTAAATTTGATTGAAAGATACCGAGATAGATTAGGGCGTATTGTTTTTGACCCGGTAATAAGTGCTACTTCAGGGTACCAGTTTCACAAAACCATCACTGAGGATTTTAGAAAATTAATATTTCTGGTAGACATAATAACTCCCAACTACGAAGAAGCTTTAAAAATCGCGGGAAAAGAAGTTTTACCTGATGAGGCTGGAACAATGCTTCTTAAAGCAGGTGCGAAAGCTGTAATAATTACTGGATACCTGAATGGAGAGAAAATCCGTGACTACCTGTTTTCGGAAAGCATTTCCCTTTTTCATGATAGCGAATTTATTCAAAAGAAAGTTAGGGGAACAGGATGTGCATTTTCTGCTGCAATTGCCTGTTTCTCAGTTCAGGGGTTAAGTCTTGAAGAAGCTTTTTACAGAGCAATAGAGCTTGTTAAAAACGGAATCAGGAACGCGAAATTAATATCAGAAGAAGTCTATGCACTTAACTTCAAAAAATAGGGAATAAACGTAATTTGAAAAATTAACCAGCAAGTTCAACTTTCCCGGCTTTTAAACATCTGGTACAGACTTTTATCTTCTTAACTTTTCCATTAACCACAGCTTTGACTGTTTTAAGGTTCGGTAAAAATTTTCTTCTGGTAACGCGGTGAGAGTGGCTGATCGTGCTACCAAATAATACTTTCTTACCACAAATATCACAAACTCTAGGCACTGTAAAAAAACCTCCGGATTACATTTATCAACTAAAAACAAGCTATTGAATTT
>CALIRS010000245.1 GCA_938042205.1 uncultured bacterium
AAACAATCGCTGTCGGTACCGGGGAGGCATTAAAAAACGCTGCACAAGGCAATGCAGACGCGATATTTGTACATGACCCTGAAAAAGAGCAGGAATATGTTAGGAAAGGGATTCTTAAAGATAGGACTCCAATAGCTAAGAATTATTTCCTGATTGCTGGGCCAGCAGCTGACCCAGCAGGAGTAAGGAAGGCTAAGGAACCAGAAGAAGCGTTTGAAAAAATATTCAAAACAGGAGCATTTTTTGCTTCACGAGGCGACAAATCAGGAACGCATTCAAAGGAGCGTAAAATCTGGAACTCTCTCGATATTGACCCGCTTAGGAACCCGGCATATTTCGAGACTGGCCAAGGAATGGGTGAAACTCTAAGAATTGCTTCTGAACGCCAGGCTTATACCCTTACTGACTTGGCTACGTTTTTAACCACAAAAAACCTGAAACTCGAAGTGCTTTTCAAAGATGGTTCAGAACTTGAAAATCTATACAGCTTTTCCACCATTAACCCCGATATTTCATCAAAAATAAATTATCACGATGCAAAAAAACTTCTTGAGTATCTGACATCCAGCAAGGCACAGGAGATAATTGCTAATTTTGGTTCAGGAAAAGTTCCGGCAGGCTGGCAACTATTTGAGCCTGCTGGAAACCTCTGAAATTAATGGAGGAACAAAGGTGAGTTTCATCGCTGAAGGCTTTGTCAAAGGAATAGAGTTAATCTTAAACCTTGATAGAAATGTTACAACAATTGTTTTTTTGACTCTTCAGGTAGCTTTAACTTCTGTTTTTCTGTCGCTTGTTCTCGGGATGCCACTTGGTCTGTGGCTTTCAGTAACTTCTTCAAAAGCGAAAAGACCTATTTTAGCTCTCGTAAATACTGGAATGGGTGCTCCTCCGGTGGTGGTAGGGCTTTTAACTTTTCTTTTTTTATCGAGGGAAGGTCCACTGGGTGGTTTTGGCCTTATTTACACCCCTCAAGCGATTGTGATTGCTGAGACACTCCTCGGCATTCCGGTTGTCGCTGGGCTCACTTTTTCAGCAGTATCACAGGTACCAGAGGAAATTGCTCTTCAAGCTCTTGGTCTCGGTGCTACAAAGTTACAGGTGATATATGTTTTAGCAAGGGAAGCAAGACTCGGGACTCTCGCAGCGGTAATGGCAACATTTGGTGCAGTTATTTCGGAAGTAGGAGCAGCGATGATGGTAGGTGGGAACATTAAGGGACAGACAAGAATATTGACAACTGCCATTGTTACTGAAACTCGTACTGGTAACTTCGATCTGGCGATCGCTCTTGGCTTAATACTTTTTCTCATCACATTAACAGTCAACGTGGCACTTACACATCTTCAAAAGAAAGGAGAAGGAGAAAGCTGGCTAATCCGCACCTGGCGATAAGAAACGTTGAACATAAGTACAAGGATCAGGAAGAATTTGTTCTGCGCATCGAAAGTTTAGAAATTGCTGAGAGAGAACGACTGGTTATCCTTGGTGATAATGGTGCCGGGAAAAGCACCCTTGTTCGCATTCTTTCTTTAATTGAAAAACCCGTAAAAGGAGAGATTTATTATCGAGGAAAAAAAATAACGAATTTTTCGGAAGCACTTTCTATTCGCAGACGGTTTTCATGTGTTTTTCAAAAGCCAATCTTGTTTCAGGGCACGGTGAGGCAGAACCTTATTCTGGCGGCAAAATTAAAATCGCGAAATTTAGAGAGAAAAAAAATGGATTCTGTTCTTAAGTTTCTTGGTATTCGGAACCTGCTTGATCACGATATCAGGACTCTATCAGGTGGCGAATCCAGAAAAGTGGCTTTAGCTATGGCAATGGTAACTGATCCGGAGCTACTCTTGCTCGATGAACCTACAGCTTTTCTTGATGTCAGAACAAAAGCACGGTTTGATGATGAGCTGCTGGAAGTTTTAAAAAGTATGGAGGCTACAGTCATTTATGTGACCCATGATCGTGGCGAAGCTCTTTCTTTTGGTGAAAAACTTGTTCTTATGCACAAAGGTAAGGTTATTCAACAAGGACCGGTAGAGGAGGTTTTTAACTTTCCCGCTTCAATTGAAGCGGCAAATCTAACAGGTTCATTTGTGGTTGCTTCAGGAGTAATTAGTAAGGTAAATGAGGAGATTGCTGAAGTTTCACTCTCATCTGGAGCGAGTGTTCTTGTTACGCCGAACGGTTACTTAAAAGTTGGGGATAGAGTGAACCTTACTATTAGACCTGATACAATTGTAATTTCTACAAAAAAAGAAAAGTTTTCAAGTGCTAAAAATGTTTTTAAAGCGAGAGTGAAGAGAGTGCGAAGGATTGATGGAGTACTTGAAGTTTTTATTGATGCAGGGTTTCCTTTAAAGTCGTTTTTGACGGTGGAATCTGCGAGAAACCTCGGTATAGAGCCTGGAATAGAGGTCTACGCATCGGTGAAAGCGACTTCGATAAATCTTATAAAAACCCCTGAAAGGAGTGAACGTAATGGTTTCGGGAGAAAGATGTTATGAATGTATTTATTGTGGCAAGAGAATGACTGACGATTTGAGTATTTTCTGCCTGGTGCCCGATAAACCAGCAGTAGAAAATCTTTGCTATTGCGTATGCGAAGAGTGTAAGGATAAATATAAGAGAACTCCTAAGGCAACTAAAAGTCTTTCTATAAAAGATATCAAAAGACCATCAACAAGAAAAGAGCGACCCTAATTTCTTCGAGGTAATTTGATGATTTCATATCCGGAAGCAAAAAAATCGACTTTAAAGTTAGCAAAAACGCTTGGAGTTGTTGATCTTCCTTTACTTGAAGCTCTCAATCTTGTGCTTTCCGAAGATGTAATTTCAGACGTGAATATTCCTCCTTTTGACAATTCGGCGATGGACGGTTATGCAGTTAGATGGACGGATATAAGTAACGCCACTTCAGAAAATCCAGCAATACTTGAACTTGTCGGGGAGGTTCCTGCGGGAGGCGTTTTTGATGAGAAGGTACTTAAAGGACAGGCGGTAGCTATTTTTACAGGAGCACCTATCCCCGATGGTGCAGACACAGTTGTGCAGGTGGAACTAACTAAAAAAGAAGATAGTAAAGTTTTCGTTTATAAGCCAGTCGTTAAAGGAGCAAACGTGCGCCTCGCTGGGGAAGATATCAATGAAGGCGGTAAGGTATTTACAGAAGGAACAAGAATAACGCCTGAGGTTGTGGGAGTGCTCGCCTCAATCGGCAGGTCAAGAATTAGAGTTTACCGAAAACCAGTTACAGGTATCATTTCTACCGGATCAGAACTTTTGGAGATAGATGAACCTTTTCAGGATGGAAAAATCAGAAATTCAAATACTTATCTATTACGTGCACTTCTAAAAGAATTACCGGTTGAAACCTTCAATTTTGGATTTATCGAAGATAACCCTGAAGTTGTCAGGAAAGCCTTTGAAAAAGCTTTATCAGTGGTAGATGTACTTATTACTACAGGTGGTGTATCTGTCGGCGAATACGACCTGGTGAAAAAGGTTCTTGAAGAAATGGGAGCTGAACTTGTTTTCTGGAAAGTTGCACAAAAGCCGGGGAAGCCGATGGCGCTTTATAGCTGGCAAGATAAAGTGGTTTTCGGGTTGCCAGGAAATCCAGCAGCAGTTCATATTTGTTTTTTAGAATACGTTCGCCCTTTTGTCTTAAAATCGCTTGGTTATAAAAATTTCGAACCAGTAAAGCTTAAAGCTCGAATAAAGGGTGGTCACAGGAAAAAAACAGGAAGGTTAAACTTTATAAGAGTTTTTTTGACTGAAAAAGATGGCGAGCTGGTGGCGACAAAGGCTGGTGCTCAAGGCTCAGGAGTCCTTTCGACTTCTGCGCGAGCTAACGCTTTAGCGCTTATTCCTGAAGAAGTTGACTTTCTGCGAGAAGATGAAGAAGTAGAGATTCACTATTTTGATTCGCTTTCTCTATCGAATTCAGAAGAAGGGCCGATTTAATGGCAAAAGATAACTTTCATCGAAAAATAGATTACTTAAGGATATCTGTTACAGACAGATGTAATCTTCGCTGCATATACTGTATGCCTGAAGAAGGGATAACCCTTCTTAACCATGATGAAATTCTCACTTATGAGGAAATCATTAAAATATCTCGAGCAGCAGTTAAAGCAGGACTTACTCGAATAAGGATTACAGGAGGAGAACCACTTGTTCGAAAAGACATTACAGAATTGATTTCAGAGATTGCTGCCATTCCCGGTGTAAGAGATTTATCGCTTACGACAAACGGTATTTATCTCGAAAATATGGCAGAAGAGCTGTATTCTTCAGGACTTCGAAGAATAAATATCAGTCTTGATACTCTTAATCCAGAAAGGTACTTAAAAATTACCAGAGGCGGTGATCTTAACCGGGTACTTAAAGGTATTGATAGAGCTATTGAAGTTGGGTTTAATCCTGTGAAAATAAATACCGTAGCCATAAAAGGAGTCGTTGAAGATGAGCTTGAAAGATTTAAAGAACTTGTGTACGTTAAACCTGTTCATGTAAGGTTTATTGAAAAAATGGATATTACAAATAGTGATTCTCAGGGTTTTTACTCATGCAAAGAGATTATGGAAAGATTTTCAAAGACAACTGAGATCGAAGAAACAGAAGGACCAGTTGGGGCGGGTCCAGCAAGGTATATAAAGTTAAAAAGAGCTAAAGGTACCATCGGGTTTATCGGACTTTATAGTGAACATTTCTGTGATTCATGCAACAGACTTCGGTTAACTGCTGATGGAAAACTGCGTACCTGCCTTTTTGCTGGGGAAGAATTTGACCTAAAAACTTTTATAAGAAATGGCGCGAGCCAGGAAGAAATTGTTGATTTTATTGAAAAAGCGCTTAAGAAAAAGCCAGAAAATTTCAAAGAAGCTTTAAAATCAAAAGGGGAAAGAACAATGCGTCAGATCGGAGGTTAACTGATGGCGAGAGGAAAAGGTTTGACACATATTGATGAATTTGGTAAGGCCACTATGGTTGACGTTAGCTCTAAAAGTGAGACTCTCAGGATAGCCGTTGTTAAAGGAAAAATAAGTATGAATAAAGAGGCGTATCGAGCTGTTAAAGAGGGCACCCTGAAGAAGGGTGAAGCACTGTCAGTGGCTCGCGTTTCAGGAATTATGGCTGCTAAAAAAACATCTGATTTGATACCATTAACCCATCCTTTAAGGATTACCAGGATAGATGTAGATTTTTCATTTGAAGATAAGGATTGCGTTATTGAGGTGGAAGCAGCAGTGAAAGCCAGAGAGGCTACCGGGGTTGAAATGGAAGCTATGACAGCAGCCTCAGTGGCACTTCTTACGATTTATGACATGGCAAAGGCTCTCGATAGATCAATGAAGATATCTGACATCAGACTGGTTTATAAGACAGGTGGGAAGTCTGGGGAGTTTCTAAGAAAAGGAGAGGAAATTGATGTCTCAAGATATTAAGTTAGGAACAGCAACTATAGTTTCTATAAATGTCAGTGAAAGAAAAACAGTCCGCAAAAAGCCAGTTGAAAGAGCCAAAGTAATTGCTGAATTTGGTATTGAAGGAGATGCTCATGCGGGCGACTGGCATCGTCAGGTAAGTCTTCTGGCGTTCGAAAGTATTGAGAAAATGAGGCAAATGGGACTAAAAGTAGGACCGGGGGATTTTGCAGAAAATATTACTACCAGAGGGATTAACCTTCTTTCCTTACCCCTCGGGACAAAATTGAGGGCCGGGAACGTCCTTCTTGAGGTAACCCAGCACGGCAAGGAATGTCATACCAGGTGTGCGATTTACTATCAGGCAGGAGACTGTGTTATGCCAAAAGAAGGAATTTTCGCCCGGGTGATTGAAGGTGGAGAGATCAAGGTCGGAGACACTATCGAAGTGATTTCAGGAGATGCTTAAGCGATGAATGAGAAGCTTTATACTGCCGCGGTGCTCACCGTTTCTGACAAAGCTTCTCGGGGAGAAAGAGAGGATACTGGCGGTCCAGCTATTATTTCTTTTTTGAGTGAAAATGGTTTTGAAGTTGTAGAATATCGGATTGTTTCTGATGAACAGGAAAAGATTGTAAAGGAGTTGAAGTATTTCTCTGACGAGATAAAGGTTGATCTCGTAGCCACCACTGGAGGAACCGGTTTTGCTCCTCGAGATGTTACTCCTGAAGCCACTCTTATCGTGGTGGAAAAACTTGTTCCAGGAGTAGTTGAGCACATAAGACGTTTGAGCTTTGAAAAAACTTCTCATGCTATTCTTTCGCGAGCAATGTGTGGCATCAGAGGAAACACAGTTATCATTAACCTTCCTGGAAGTCCAAAAGGCGCAGTAGAATCTCTTGAATTTGTAATAGAACCATTAAAACATGGAATCGATGTCTTAAAAGGAGTTATTGGCGAACATGCTTGAATCGCTCTGGGAGAAAAGACTCTTTCTGATAACTGCCTGTTTTTCAATAATTGTTTTCCTTCTGGCTATTTTGCCTCCTGAAGCACGGCTTGGTTCAAAAGTCCGCCTGGTTTATTTCCATGCTTCAATCGCAGAGAATGCGATCGTTTTCTTTTTAATGGCAGCAGCACTTGCGATAATTTATTTTACAAGTGGAAGAGAAAGGAGTTTCTTAAGGGCGAAATCCTTTTTCCTGGTAGGTTTTTATCTCTGGATCTTTCAAACAATACTCGGTGGATTAAATATGAAGATTATCTGGGGGGAGTTTTTCTGGACAGAACCAAAGGCAAAAATGGGGCTTGTTCTGCTTTTACTATCTGTAATTATTTACATCTTCAGTGAATTTTTATCGGTTGCTTCGATCCTTTCTGCTCTATATATACTCATGGGAGCATCTTCAGTCGTCGGACTTGCCTTTACCAGCGATGTATTTCATCCAAAAAATGCGATTTTTGGCTCAGATGTCTTTATTTACAAAGTAATTTTTATTTTGCTGGTGGCATTATTTTTTCTTATCTCGTTTCTCTGGTCAATGAGTGTTTTTAAGTCTATTACCTCAAAACAGAAAAAATGATGGTATAATTTCAGACGGTCAGAATACTTATAAAGGGCTACTATGGAGCAGGTTGTTGTCATATTTTTTTGGCTATCCTTGATACTTGCTGGGGTATCAACGCTTTTTTATCTACGCATCTTTTTTTCACGAGGAGAAGCAGGAATTTTTACCCAGCTGGCATTTCTTTCATCATGGCTTTGTCTTTTGTCTCTTTCAGTAGTTATTGCCGGTGAATGGTTGCGTACTGGTCTTCATCCTTTTACAGGGCCGTTTTCTGCGAAGGTCTTTTATTCCTTTTCAATTCTTGCAGTTTATCTTCTTTTTGAACTCTTTTATGTCAGGCGAGCACCGAAAATAAAGATGATAGGAGTACTTGTCTTTCCGATATCAGTTTTGCTTTTACTGGTTGGATGGACGCAGTTTGAAGCAACGGCTACTCTTTCTCCTGAACTAAAGCTTTTTAGAGTCTTTATTCATATCTCTTCTGCCCTTCTCGCATATGGTGCCTTTATAGTAGGTACAATTTTTGCGCTGGTTTATCTGATTCAGGAAAATCAGCTTAAGAAAAAGCGAGGGATGGCAGCCACCACACAGAAGCTTCCTTCTCTTGAAACTGCCGAAGCTTCGACTCATAAAGCTTTAAGTATAGGGTTCATTTTTTCGGTAGTCCTTTTGCTGACCGGAATGTTTACGGCGCAGCTTGTCTGGGGCAAAATGTGGGACTGGAAAGAGCCGAGGATGGTCTCTGCCCTTGTTATGACCTGTGCTTATGGTTTTTATATTTTTAGCAGAGATATTTTAGGCTGGCGTGGAAGAAGGAGCAGTTATTTGGCACTGGTTGCATTTGGAGTAGCTGTTTTCACTTACCTGTCTCCACAGCTCTTACCGAGTATTCACAGGTGGGGGACAGGGTTTTAATAATTGAAAAGTTTTTAAAGGACAGATTGAATTTTCAGGGAACCTGAGAGGGTTCTTCCTGATTAAAAAGGAGAGACTCTAAAAGTGCCGATTATTGGAGCGGGTCTCAGCCACAAGACGGCACCAGTTGAAGTAAGGGAACGGCTGTCGATAAATGAAGAAAAATTGCCTGAAGCTCTGGAAAGGCTTTCAACTTACGATACAATCGCTGAGGCAGTAATTTTATCTACCTGCAATCGCACTGAAATTTATGTTGTGGCGACGGATCTGGAAAAGGGCAAGGAACAGATCGTTAATTTCCTGTCTGTTTATCACGAAGTTCCCGAAAATACTTTTTCGGATTGCCTCTATTTTCTGAACGAAAGGAAAACAGTTCATCATCTTTTCCGGGTCGTTTCCAGTTTGGATTCGATGGTTGTTGGAGAAGCTCAGATTTTAGGTCAGGTCAAACAATCTTACATGATTGCTTATGAGAATGGAAATACCGGCACTATTTTGAACAGGCTATTCAGGCATGCTCTTGAATGTGGCAAGAAGGTAAGGTCGGATACTGCCATCGGAGAAATGCCTGTATCGGTTTCTTACGCAGCGGTTCAACTTGCAAAAACGGTCTTTGAAAGTCTCGAAAAACGTCCAGTGATGGTGATCGGTGCTGGAAAAATGAGCGAACTCACTATAAAACATCTGGTATCTAATGGAGCATCGCCGATTTTAGTTACGAACCGAACTTTTAAACGTGCTAAAGAGCTTGCGGAAAAGTTCTGCGGAATCGCTATTCCCTTTGAAGAGAAATTTGAAAAGATGTCAGAAGCAGACATTGTCATCAGTTCTACTGGAGCCCCTTCCTACATTATTACGCGCGATGATGCTTTAAATGTTATGAGGGCAAGGCGCTTTAAACCAATCTTTTTCATTGATATTGCTGTTCCTCGAGATGTGGAACCTGGAATAGGCGAGATTGAAAATGTATTCCTGTATGACATTGATGATTTGAAAGCGGTGGTCGATGAAAGCCTGCGAGAAAGAAAACAGGAAGCAGAAAAAGGTGAAGAAATCGTAAGAGAAGAAGTGGAAAAATTTATGTCCTGGCTTGGATCTCTCGATGTTGTACCCACCATTAAGGAATTGCGAGAAAAAATGGAAAGTATCAGGGAAATGGAGTTAAGCAAAGCACTTTCACGTCTTTCAAAACTTGATGATCGCGAGAAGGAAGTAGTTAAGGCACTTGCCTCTGGGATAATCAATAAGGTTCTTCATACACCGATTGTTAAGTTAAAAGAAAAAGCTAATGAAAAAGACGTCTATGAATGTGTCGACACCATCCGTCACCTCTTCGAACTTGACAAATGATTTTAATAGTTGATATCCAAAAGTGCCTCTTTTAGTATTTGGCTATATTTAGCTGTTGTTTTTTGTAATTTTTAGTTTTTGAACGGGAGGAAAAGACTATTGTCGGAAAAGGTAATTATTGGTTCGCGAGGAAGTGCACTGGCGATCTGGCAAACAAATTTTGTGGCTTCACTTCTTGCAGAGAGGTTTGCAGTAGAAGCGGAAATAGTCAGGATAAAGACCACTGGAGATAAAATACTTGACTCTGCACTTTCAAAAATCGGGTCGAAGGGGCTTTTTGTAAAAGAAATAGAAATCGCACTGCAAAAAGGTGAAATTGATCTTGCAGTTCATTCAGCCAAAGATGTTCCTACAGAGATCCCTGAAGGGTTAATCATTGCAGCTTTTCTTGAAAGGGAAGATCCAAGAGATGCTCTGATATCCAGAAATGGTTATACTTTGGCAAACCTTCCTTCTAATTCAGTGGTAGCGACCTCAAGTTTGAGGCGTAGAGCGCAGTTACTTCATTTAAGAGAGGACTTGAACCTTACCGATGTCAGGGGCAACGTGGATACAAGGTTGCGCAAAATGAACGAAGGTCAGTTTGATGCAATCATTCTTGCAAAAGCAGGCTTAAAGCGTCTGGGGAGAGAAAGTGATATCACGGAAGTTATTTCTACTAAGTGGTTGTTACCTGCAGTGGGGCAGGGCTCGATTGCAATTGAGTGTCGTGAAGATGATGACATTATAAGACCAATGGTTGAGTCGCTGGCACATTTTGAAACGATGGCAGCAATTAAAGCCGAAAGAGCCTTAATGCGAGCTCTTGAAGGAGGGTGTCAGGTGCCTATCGGGGCGCTCGGTAAGGTTGAGAATGGTCAGCTGAAGCTTGAGGCAATGGTAGCTTCTCTTGATGGAAGAAAATATGTGCGAGATACGAATTTTGGAGACGCAAGTAGGCCTGAGAGAATAGGTTTTGAGCTTGCTGAAAAGCTTCTTGGAGAGGGAGCTGATTCAATACTTGCTGAGATTCGCTCACTTTCCGGGAGATGGTTGAGTGACGAAAGTTAATCCTCTTTCAGAAAAAGTAGTAATGGTAACTCGCTCTGCGGAACAGGCTGAGGGATTTGCAAAGCTTCTCGAGAAGGAAGGAGCAATTCCTTTTCTTTTTCCGACTATCAAAACAGTGCCCGTCGAGCCTGATGAGAGGGCAAACGAGGTACTTTCACAAATTGAGAATTTTAATGCCATAGTTTTTACAAGTGTTAATTCTGTAAAATGGTTTCTTAATATACTCGATAAAGGAGGAATAAGGTTTCCAGAAAGGGCTAAGATTGCTGCGGTGGGGGCGGCAACTGCTGCGTATTTGAGTTCTCTCGGATTCACGGTAGATATAATTCCTTCGGAGTATGTTGCAGAGTCTCTTGTTGAGTCTATTGGCAAACAACTTTCTTCTGGAAGCAGGGTGCTTATTCCGAGAGCAAGAATCACCAGAGAGGTAATTGGTCCTGAACTTGAAAAAATGGGTTTTTTAGTAAATGAGCTTATAGCTTATGAAACAGTACCCGACGATACGCGAGTGAATGAAGCAGTGACAGCGCTGAAGAAAGATATGGTGGATGCGGTAACCTTTACCTCAGGTTCAACGGTGAAAAACTTTTTTTTATTGCTTTCAGATAAAATTGATCTTAGAAAGGTTTTGAGCAGTGTTGTAATAGCGGTAATCGGACCGATAACAGCGAAAGCTGTCAGAGAAGCTAATTTTGAGGTTGATGTGATTCCTGAAGAATATACAATGCCTGGAATGATAGAAGCTCTAAAAGCTTATTTTTCGAAATCTTCAAAAGCTGGCAAAAGCTTATAAATTCCTGGAACGGGGACGTAGCTCAGCGGGAGAGCGCCGCCCTCGCACGGCGGAGGTCGGGGGTTCAAATCCCCTCGTCTCCACCATAACTGTGGGGTCAGATCTTGAATTGTGAATTCCGCAGGTCGGCTTAATTTTTAATTCTTAAAATATACATTTTTAAACTTTCTTTATTCATCCGAAATATTTCCTTAGATTTTGCAAACCTCTGCAAGGGGCTGTTGGAAGTAAAGTTTTGCTATTCAAATTCATAAAAATCAAACCAGTTAATTTACAAAAATGAAATATTTCACTTTCAACAAAAAGTTAGTAAAATATATTTTGGTGAATTTAAATGACAAAAGGGATGTCTAAAGAAGATTACATCGCAAAAATCAAGGAAAATATTTTAATCGGAATGAACCTTCCTAAATGCAGGGAATGTGAACATATGGAATTAGCACTTGAAACAATTATTGAAAAATCAAACGAACTTCTTGATGATCTTGATGCTCTGAATTTGAAGGAATTTACAGAAAGAATGCTCTCAAGAATGGACAAAGCAAGATATTGTGCTATAGACTGCAAATTCTGCTACGCTGCAGTTGCCTATCATATTTTCCGGAAAGCTTTTCCTGAGATCGAAAAACCTGAAATTCCTTATTATAAATCTGCCTGAAGTGCCATTTCCACTTGCTGACATAAAATAAAAGATACTTCCTGGATGGTTTACAAGGAAACAGTTTTTTTGACATTTAACTGAGATTCAAAGTTCTATCGAGGCGAAAATTGAAGCGGCTGCTCCGTAGAGAGGCGCATCATCTCCAAGCTTAGTGACAGTGATTTCTGGCATTTTGAAGAGCGTCTTCACATTCCCGTATAGATTTTTAAGCATTATTTCCTGATTATTCAAAACCACTGCTCCACCAAGAACCACACATTCAGGATCGTAAGCAGCGATTACATTAGAAATACCTTTGCCATTGACGAATCCAAGCTCCTCTAAAAATTCAATTACCACCCTTTTCCCTTCATTTGCGGCTTTGAAAATTTCTTCTGACGAGTAATGCTCAAGCGCCAGATCAAATATTCCTTTTCTTTTAAGCCACGCTTTAAAAAAATTGGGAATATTTCTACCAGAGGCATATGCTTCCCAGTGATTGTTTCCTTCGCCACAGGTACATGGTAAGTTGTAATTCATATCGATATTCATATGACCGATTTCTGCAGCATTACCATCTTTTCCCAGTAATAGGTGACCGTCGACTATAGCGCCCCCGCCTATGCCGGTAGAAATTGTAATATAAACAAGATTATCCATTTCTTTTGCAACACCGAAATGCTTCTCACCCAAAACGCCAGCGTTTCCATCATTTAGAATGTTTACAATAGTTTTAAACTGGTTCTCCAGAGTTTCTTTTATGAATCTTTTTCGCAGTCTTATTCCAAAACAGCTTTTAATAATTTCTTCTCCTGAGTCGTATGCACCAGCGATGCTTATTCCTACTCCGTCAATTTTATCCAGGTTAAGACTTTTTCCTTTATAAAATCTCTCAAAAAAATCTATGATACCCTCAACAAGGGATTTTTCCGAAAATTGACGAGGCTCTATTCGTTTTTTCTCTTTCTCAATCAATACACCAGACGAGTTGATAATACCAATACGAAAAAAGGTTGAACCGAGGTCTGAAACCAGTGCAAATTTCTTATCCTTGCCTTTATCCATAACAGACATTTTATATTATCAATCAACTTACAGGGTTGTAATTCTTAATTTTGGTTGGGAATTTCTAATAGAATATAAGGAAATGTATAAGGGAATCTAATGAAGGAAATGCCTGGCATTCCTGAAAAAATTAAGATACCGAAACGACAAAAAATACTTTTTATCTGTGCACATCCTGATGACGAAACATTCGCTGCTGGTGCGTTTTTGCATAGACTCTCAAAAGAAGGAAATGATATCACCTGCGTTTATTTTACCTCCAGCCCAGCAGGGGTGATTCGCGATATACCTGTTGAAGAAAAAATTCGTCTCCGAAAAAGGGAAGCTGAAAAAGCCTGTCAAATTCTTGGTGCAAGACCACTATTCCTCAATTTTGACAAAGTGCATCTTAACGAATGTCTGAATCA
>CALIRS010000246.1 GCA_938042205.1 uncultured bacterium
TGTTTTGATAGATCATCATAAATAACCAATGCATGCTTACCGTTATAAAGAAAATATTCTCCCATGGCACAACCTGAATAAGGTGCAAGATACTGTAAAGGTGCTGGCTCACTGGCTGGTGCGCTGACAACGATGGAATAATCCATCGCTCCATATTTTTCTAATGTTTCAACTATTCTGGCTACGGTTGACGCTTTCTGCCCTATGGCTACATAGATGCAGACAACATTTTGTCCTTTCTGATTAATGATAGTATCGACAGCAATCGCTGTCTTTCCTGTCTGGCGATCTCCAATAATAAGCTCCCTTTGCCCCCTTCCTATGGGTATCATGGCATCGATCGCTTTGATTCCTGTCTGAAGTGGTTCTTTAACTGGCTGGCGAAACACAACTCCAGGTGCCTTATGCTCAACTTTTCTCCATTCCTTAGTATTGATCTGACCTTTTCCATCAAGTGGACGCCCTAACGAATCAACAACTCTTCCGATAAGCTCTTCACCGACAGGAACTGACAGCACTCTGCCTGTACGCTTGACAAGATCGCCCTCTTTTATAAGTGTATCTTCACCTAAAAGGACGGCACCTACTTCATCTCTCTCAAGATTAAGTGCCAGCCCGACAACTCCGTTCGGAAATTCAAGCATCTCCGATGCCATAACGTTCTCAATACCAATTATCCTGGCAATACCATCACCAACTTCGACTACTGTTCCTACTTCAGATACATCAACAGGCTCTTCAACTTCAGCAAGCTCTCTTTTTATCATTTCCTCTATTTCCTGGGAAGAAATTCTAAATTCCACCTTTATTGCACCTCCTATATTCTTTCAGAAACAGCCTTTTTAAATCGTTTAAGTCGGTTAACCACGCTACCGTCATAAAGTCGGTCACCGATCTTCAAAATCAACCCACCTAAAATAGAATCATCGATCCTTTCTATTATTTTAATTTCCCGCCCGCTAACGCTATATGAAAACTTTTTTATTTCTTTTCTCAGGGTTTCATCTAAAGGAACGGCACTATAAACTTCTGCAACTGCTGCTGCTTCTTCTCTTTCCAGAAGTTTTTCAATATAGGTTAGGATCCGAAAAAGTTTCCTTTCAAAGCCTAAATCGACTATTGCACCAATCAATCCGATTATGTATGGAGAAAACTCACTTTCTAATGCCCTACTTATGACCTTTTTCTTGTTTTCTGGTTTTATATTTTCAGAAAACAAAAATTGCCTTGCCGAAGCAGATTGAACCAAAAAATTTTTTATTTTCTCTATATCTCGACGGCATATTTCCAGCATGCCTTGCTCGATTACAACTTTACTAAATGCTTCAGCCATGCGACGCAGATTTTTTTCAATTCTCACCTGGTCTATTCTCCTTACTTAGAACTTCTATTATCAAAGCTTCATGATCTTTTTTAGTGATCGTTCTCTTCAATATTCTTGAAGCAAGATCAATAGATATATCCGCAGCTCTTTCTCTTATTTCAGCTAAAGCTCTATCCCTTTCGAGTTCAATCGCATGAAGTGCTTTCCTCTTTAATTGTTCAGTTTCATTTCTTGCCTCCTCGAGAGCCTCAGCTTTTATTTTTTCACCAACTTTCCTTCCTTCTTCAATTATTGCCTGGGCTTCGAGCTTTGCTTTTTCAAGCTGAGCCTGGTACTCAGCAAAAAGTCTTTCCGCTTCTTGTCGTGCTTCTTCAGCTTTAGAAAGATTTTCTTCAATGGTTTTCTTTCTCTTTTCAAGCATATCAAGGATGGGTCCTATAGCAAATCTTCCCATCAAAAATAGAAATATTAAAAAAGATATTATCGTCCAGATCATCAGACCTGGTTCTGGTTTAAAAAATTCGGGCATCTATACCTCCCGGAATTTTCTACTTACTTCTTTAACTAAATCTTGGTCCAGATTAAAACAGCAGTAACCAGAGCATAAAGAGCAATTGCTTCAATAAAAGCAATGGCAATAATCATTGTGGTTCTTATCATCCCACCTGCTTCAGGCTGCCTGGCAGTTCCTTCAACCGCCTTGGAAGCCAACCAGCCAATAGCAATTCCTGTACCAGCAGCTGCAAAAGCCATTACAATTCCTGCACCTAAAGCAACCATTTACCCACCTCCTTTCTTTTTCTTCTTAATGACCACCGTGCATTGCATCTGCAATATACATCGCTGATAAAACGGTAAATATATATGCCTGGATTGATGTAAAGAGTATCTCAAGGAAAGTTACCAGAACCGCCCCAAGCAATGGCATAGGAGCAATGATAAAGCTTTTAAATTCGAGAATAAGAGAGAGAAATGTTAAAAGAACTAAATGACCTGCAAACATATTCGCAAAAAGACGGATGGTTAAAGAAAAGGGTTTAGCAAGAGCCCCTATCATCTCAATTACGAAAAGAAAAGGCGCAATATATAGTGGAATGCCCGCAGGGATAAAGCTTTTAATATATTTAACAACTCCGTGCTTTTTCAAACCATAAATATGTATCGTAGGGAACACAATTATGAATGCCAGCGTTGCTGTTACAAAAACGCTGGAGGTAGGCGTAAAAAAACCTGGAATCAACCCTATCAGGTTAGCGCCCCAGATAAACATAAAGAGCGAAAACAAAAATGGAAACCATTTTTTCCCGTGGTGTCCCATATACTCCTCAATAAAATTTGCTTCTGCGAACTCAAACACCGATTCTATAAAGCTTACAAATCTACTCTCAGGAATTATGGCTACTCTTCTGGATGCAATAAAGACTAATAAAAACATCAACAAAGAGCTAACCCACATTGAAAGAATAGCCAAATTGATTGATAGATCAATACCATTGATCTCAAGATGAATAATTGGTTTTAAAACAAAATGCTCAAGCAAGTGCTCCAAAAAAGAACCTCCCTATCTTGTAAAAACTTTCGTTATTATTATGATTTCAGGTACCAGCATCAGGCTAAAAGCCGTTGCGAATACTACCAGAAAAATAAATATGTTTCCATTCTTTTTTGATAAGAAATATGAAAAAATTATTAAAGAAGATAATTTCAAAATTGTAAGTCCCACAAAAAAACCCATAGCTCGTGTTAGAGCCATATTATATTTCTTAATCATATATGCCAGTAACACAGATAGTGTGAAAAAAACAAAAGCTACCGACAAAGCTAATGCTAGCTCAAAAATCATTTTTCCTTTTTTCCTCTTCTTCCATTCTTAATATTAACCTGTAAATACCCATGAACCCACTGGCAGCCCCAAGAAAGAAAAAAATTAACATAAACCAGGGAGTTGTTCCCAAATATCTATCCAGTATATATCCTATTGCTCCCCCTACCACTGTACTTATTACCAGGTCCACACCAAGCCCAGCATAAAAAAATAAAGACGCTTTACTTTTTTTA
>CALIRS010000247.1 GCA_938042205.1 uncultured bacterium
TATAGCTTTCTTGAGAATTGCAGTATATTTCCCGATGGCAGTTTCTTTTTCATCAAAATAGGCGTGAAAAAATAACGTATCGTTACTCGAAACTTTCTCAAAAGCACAGCTGACTTTCTCTTTTGCACAAATACTAAACAGTATTTCTTCGAGCAAAGGACTTACAGGGCAGGTTAACTTATAAATTTTCTTCATTCTCAAGACTCGTAAAGGTCTCGAAGCCTCCAGGTAAGGTGATGGGAAACATCTCTCACTGCGGCTATTGCTTTAGCATAGTCCATTCTTCTTGGTCCCAGAACACCTACTGCACCCACCGTGCCTTTGATTTCATACGGCGCAACCACAAAACTGAAATCCCTCACCGCTGGTGGGTTGTCCTCGCCTATTTTTACAATCATGCACCTATTAATCAGAGCTTCGCTGGCGAGCCTGAAGAAAATGGTATGCTCATCAAAAAGCTTAATAAGGTCAAGCATCCTTTCAGATGTCATCATTTCAGGATAATCCATCAACCTTGGAGCCCCATGAAGATAAACGTCTCTTACTGATTTTTCATGACACATCCGCTTAAGTTCTTTCAGGGTTTCAGAAGCCACTATAAATACTTTCTTTCCCCAGGCTAATTCCTCGTTCTTATCTATCTTTACCTTTACAATCTCATCCATGGTCATACCAATAATCATAGAGGAAATTTTTTCCTCTACGACTTTAACATCCTGTGGTTCAACACTGATGCTGATTTCGAAAGTGTCCCGCAAAATGTTTCCATCCTCAAAAATAATCACTGAAAGAAGTGACCTTGGACCAAACTGTATAAGGTCAAAATGTTTCACTATTACCGAAGATTCAGAGGTAAGAATAGAAATTCCAAGACAACAGGTAAGATCTGCAAGGAGCATTGCTGCTCTTTGAAAAATGTTATTAATCTCTCTGGTGACCATAGAAAAGAACCTCTTTATTGCTTGCTCTTCCTGAGGAGTAAGTACTGCTTTATCTCCAAGACTATTGACGTAAAAACGATACCCTTCATCAGTGGGCACCCGACCAGCAGAATGATGAGGTCTAACCATAAAGCCCTTTTCTTCTAGCCAGGCTAAGTCATTTCTGATGGTAGCCGGACTCACAGAGATGCGATATTTTTTCACAAGTCTTTCTGAAGCTATAGCTTCTCCTGTGAGAATGTAATCCTGGACAGCAATTCTCAGAACATCTTTTCTTCGAGCGCTTAGCTCTTCAAAACTTTTTCTTCCCATACCTTTTCAAGCTCACTTTAAATATTAAATATATTTTCTACCTATAACATTATACATTATGTTATTTCAAACTTTTGCTCTGGCTCCTGAAGTAAGCTCAATTACAATTCTGTCAAGCTTAAACCAGCCTTCTTCAGTGGCACAAAGGTTTTTTCCTTCAAAACAAAGATATCCCATAATCTCAAGACTTCTTGCGATATCAAAGATTGATGGCCAGTATTTCTCTTGAAAATCAAATAGGTCTTCTATAGAAATCCCGTCCCTTGTTCTAAGAAAGAGGTAAAGCTTTTCCAGAGCTTCACTTTCACCTTCAACCAGATCAATAGAATACTTAAGTTCTACACTGCTCTCTTTCAAGGCATAATTGATTGGGAAGTCCTCGTTTCTAAACCTTAAAGGAGGTAAAAAAGAAGATGCACCAGCGCCAAGAGAAATATATGGCTCCCTTCTCCAGTAGCGAATATTATGCTGACATTCAAATCCTGGTTTTGCCCAATTAGAAACTTCGTAATGAGAATATCCATGCGCTTTCAGCATCTCGCAGGCTAGTCGATACATTTCTTCCAGCACTCCTTCATCAAGAAGCTTGAGTTCTCCTCTTTTATAAGATTCATAGAACAAGTTGCCTGAAGATAAAGTCAAAGAATAGCAAGAAATCCCTTCAGGCTTATAAGATAGTGCCTTTTCCAGAGAGTCTTTAAATGAAGATACAGTCTGCCCGGGGATTCCATAAATTAGGTCAAGATTTAGATTATCAAAACCAGCTTTTTTGGCATTGGCAATGGCATTCTCTATATCTGAGGCATTATGAATTCTTCCCAGAGTCTTAAGCTCCTCGTCAGAAAAAGATTGTGCTCCGATACTTATCCTATTAAATCCCGCCTCCTTAAAGCCTTCTGCAATACTGGCATCAACATTATCTGGATTCGCTTCAAAGGTAGCTTCTCTAAGTTCAGAAAAATTAAGATAAGACTTAACACTTTCCAGTACCTTTGATACTGCTCTATAACCTGCATAGCTAGGTGTTCCTCCACCGGAGTAAAGGGTCGATACTGTTGACTCTGAAAGAAAGGAGTAAAGATTAAAAAACTCATCTACCATAATCTTTATATAGTTATCCAGTATTTTTTCAAAATCTTCTTTCAGTGATACGCTGTTAAAGTCACAGTAAGAGCATTTTTTCTTGCAAAACGGGAAATGAAGATAAAGAGAAACTTTATCGCTTCCCCTATCAAACTTTAAGGATCTTAATAAAAGCTTCTTGAGGGACTTCAACTTTACCAAGTGCTTTCAACCTCTTTTTGCCTTCTTTTTGTTTTTCAAGAAGTTTTCTTTTACGGGTGATGTCTCCCCCATAACATTTTGCGAGAACATCTTTCTTAAGAGCTCTAATGTTCTCACGAGAAATAACTCTTCCTCCTATTGCTGCTTGAATGGGAACTTCAAATAGCTGCCTGGGAATGATTTCTTTAAGTTTTTTGACTATCTCACGAGCCCGCTTATATGCCTTATCTTTGTGGATAATAAAGGAAAGGGCATCAATTGTTTCATTAGCTATTAGCACATCCACTTTGACAAGATCTGATGGCTTGTAGCCTGCTACTTCATAGTCGAAAGACGCATAACCACGAGTTCTGGATTTGAGCTGTTCAAAAAAATCAAATATTATTTCTGAAAGAGGTAAATGATAGATAAATTCAACTCGAGTTGGGCTCATGTAAGTCATTGACTTCATTTCGCCTCTTCTTTCTTGACAAAGTTCCATTATCTCTCCTGTATATTCAGATGGAGAAATGATCACCGCATTTACATATGGTTCTTTAATGTGATCTATTTGAACAGCTGGTGGCATCTCTGAGGGATTCTTAATACAGATTTCTTCATTATCTTTCTTAACCACCTTAAAAGCAACACTGGGGGCAGTTGCAATAATTCCCAGTCCAAATTCTCTCTCCAGTCTTTCCTTGAAAATATCGAGATGTAAAAGCCCTAAAAAACCACATCTGAATCCAAATCCTAAAGCTTTTGAAGTCTCTGGCTCATAGTAGATAGATGGATCATTCAATCTCAACTTCTCCAGAGAATCTCTAAGCCTCTCGTACTCGCCCCCATCAACAGGAAAGATACCGGTATAAACGACTGGTTTCGGTTCTTTATAACCTGGAAGAGGAATTCTGGCGCCTTTTTTAGCAAGAGTCACAGTGTCACCCACTCGCGCATCTCGTGGATCTTTTATTGAAGCAAAAAAGTACCCAACTTCTCCAGCGGAAAGCCTATCAACTATCACCGGATCAGGCTGAAAATATCCTTCTTCTTCCACCTCAAACTCTTTGCCACCAGCCATAAGAACAATTTTGTCTCCCCTCTTCAAGCTGCCTTCCACAACTTTTATCAAGACACAGACGCCACGATAGCGGTCATACCAGGAATCAAAAATTAAAGCTCGAAGTGGTGATTCCGTATCTCCAGATGGGGGCGGAATTTTTTCGATAATCGCCTCAATTAGTTCCTGGACGCCTTCTCCCGTCTTGGCACTGATAAGATAGGCTTCACTGGCATCAATACCAAGACCTTCTTCAATCTCTTCTTTAGTACGTTCAATGTCTGCTCCAGGTAAATCAATTTTATTAATCACTGGAATAATAGCGAGATTATTTTCCATTGCCAGCAAAGCATTAGCTGCTGTTTGCGCCTCAACTCCCTGGCTGGCATCAACTACAAGTAATGCTCCTTCACACGCAGCAAGACTTCGTGAAACCTCATAAGTAAAATCAACGTGACCGGGAGTGTCAATAAGATTGAGGATATATTTTTTACCACCTCTTGAAATATAGGGCATGCGAACTGTCTGAGCCTTAATGGTAATTCCCCGCTCCCTTTCAATATCCATGCGGTCTAGAAACTGCTCCACAAAATCCCTCTCGGAAACCACGCCTGTTATCTGAAGGAGGCGGTCAGCAAGAGTTGATTTACCATGGTCAATATGGGCAATTATTGAAAAATTCCTTATATTTTCCTGTATCATCCGCTTTTCTTTTTTAATAATCTGTCGAAAACAAGCTCTTTGAATTGAGTTATTTCTTTCACTTTAAATAATATTACCGAGACAATAAAGATTACCGCAAATATAGAAAAAGAACCTGTGAGAGAAATTAACAACCCGAGGTGTCCAGCATTTATTCTGGAAAGTGCTTTAAAGACCGGAAATGCTAATCCTGCAGCTAAGGTTGAAGATAGGCTTGTTTTTAAGGTGACCTCAAGAATCTTTCGACCTTGTAAAACTCCAAATTTTCTTCGGTAAAAATAAATTAGAAAGAGCATTTGAAAAAAGCTTACAAGTGAAGTTGAAAGAGCAATTCCACCATGTGGATATCCCCACCATCTCCCCGCTTTCGGTAATGACAGAGCTTCATAGACTACCGGAAGTGTCCTCATAAAAAACCAGTCTCCAAAATAATTAACCACCACACTTAATAAAGCTATGAGAAATGGCGTTTTCGAATCTTTAAGTGCATAATAAGCCCGACTCAAGAGTGTTGACACTGATATCGCAACTAATCCCATGGAGTAGTAAGCAAATGGTGATGCAGTCATCAAACTATCCTGGAATTGAAACCGACCTCTTTCAAAAAGCAATCTTGTAATTGGAAGAGAAAAAACTACAAAATATATTGAAACGGGCATCACGATGGTAATGATTGCTCTTATTCCAAAGCTTAAATAGCTCCTGAATTCATCCTCCCTGCCAAGACTGGCAAACTTTGAGAGTGTTGGAAAAAGAACTGTAGAAATAGCCAGACTGAAAATTCCCAGAGGTACCAGGTAAAGTCTAATTGCATAGCCAAGAGAAGCTACACTTCCAGTCCCCAATACTGAAGCGAACCTTGTATCCACAATGGTATTAATATCAGTGGTGGCAGCACTTGCAACAATAGGAACAATTAGCTTCAAAAATTCCTGGACTCCCGGGTGGGACAGCGCGATTCTAAAGCGATACAGTTTTAAATCCGAGCCAACATCTGGAAGTTGTATTAAGAATTGAATAGCTGTAGCTGCCACAAGACCGCCAGCAAGAGCGAAAATCCCGATCTTTCCCGCAAAGATCATGACGCTTCCGATAATTACAAAGTTCCAGATAACAGGAGTAATTGAAGGAACAAAAAATTTGTTATAACTGTTTAATAGTCCCATAACAATCCCTGAAAGTGCCATAAAGATAAGAGCTGGAAACATAATCCTGGTTAAAGAGACGCTTAAGCTAAAAGTTTCGGGTCGGGTTTTAAAACCTGGAGCAAGGATATGGATTAGAAAGGGAGCAAATGTTATTCCAGCAACCGTGATTATCCCGAGTACGATAAAAGTTAAATTAACAATGGTTGAAGTGATTTTCCAGGCTTCCTCCTTCTTTTCACGAGCTAAATAAGAAGAAAAAACCGGTATAAATGCAGAAGCAATCGCAGCGTCAGCAAGAAGCAGCCTGAAAAGATTGGGAAGTTGAATAGCAACACGATAAGCATCAACCTGATAGCCAGCTCCAAAGTAAGCAGCAACCACCATCTCTCGCACGTAACCAAATATTCGAGAAAGGGTAGTAGCTACCATTACCAGTATGGCTGCTCGAGCAAGCCTTTCGACGTTTTCTTTGGTCGAATTGGCACGCGATATGTTCTTCAATAAGGCTCCTCATGCAAAAGTAAAAAAATTATATCAGTAACCTTTTATTACAATTCTTTGTAAAAGTTTAAACCTCTTAAAAAGTGTTTTGCCTGATTTTCTAGTTTATTGTTGATGATAGGGCTTACATATGTTAATATCTCAAACGCTTTTTTAAAACACAGGGAGGAAGTATGCCTAATCTGAAATCCCAGATAAAAAGAATGAAGCAAGCGGAAAAAGCACGGCTGCGAAATAAGTCTGTAAAAACAGCAATAAAAACAACTATTAAACGTTTTGAAACAGTACTTTCGGAACAAAACTTTGAAGAAGCCGGATCCTTGCTCGCTGAGATATCCCGAAAACTTGATAAAGCAGTTTCGAAGGGAGTTTTACATAAAAATACAGCTGCCCGAAAAAAATCAAGGCTTTCTCAAAAACTTAACTTTGTGAAACAGTCAATTCAGAAAGAAAGCGTTTGAGAGCTTCTTTTGGATCTCTAATCTCACAGGTTTTGATTTTAGAATCAAAACTGA
>CALIRS010000248.1 GCA_938042205.1 uncultured bacterium
TGGTTAGGACCTCCAGACGATGTCATTCTCCGTGAACGTGGAGTGGAATTTACTGATGGCCGCGCTCCTGGTTTTGCAGTAGTTGTTGGCGCAGCCCCTGATACAGAAAGTGCGGTCAAGCTTGCACAGGAGCTTCAGGCAACCAACCTTTACACATTTTTCTGTGGACATACTAATGGTGTCTCTGTTGCTGAGCAATTAGCTGAAGCAGATGTTGAACTCGGATGGGAAACTCGTCTGATTCCATTTGGAAAAGATATTTACTCAGCCGTTTACGCAGTCGGATTTGCAGCCAGAGCCGCTATGGCTTTTGGAGGAATCACACCAGGTGACTATCGCCGAATGCTCCTTTATGTGAAAAACAGAATATTCGCTTTTGTCCTTGCTCTTGGATACATTGATGAAGAAAAATATGCCACCGCTGCTGGCGCTATAAACTGGGGTGCCCCGGTTATCACCGATCAAAATATTCCGCCAATTTACCCAACTGGTATTTGTCTTTACGAACACGTTGTTCCCGGAATACCGGTTGAGGAGATCGTCAGCAAGGCACTTGAAGTCAGGGGTCTAAAAGTTGAGGTAGTGAAAGTTGATCTCCCGGTTCCTTATGGTCCCGCCTTTGAAGGAGAAAGAGTTAGGAAAGAAAACCTGTATGCAGAATTTGGAGCGACCAAGACCCCTTCTTTTGAGTTATTGATAACAGCACCTTTTGATGAGGTAGAAGACAATAAAGTAGAACTTCACGGTCCTGACATTGATAGCCTTCATCCCGAAGGCGGTAGAATGCCTCTTGGAATACTTGTAAAAGTAGCTGGAAGTAAAATGAAAAAAGAATTTGAGCCTGTGCTTGAAAGACAGATTCATCGATTTATAAATCATGCGTCAGGGGTAATGCATATAGGTCAACGCGATACCAGCTGGGTAAGAATCAGCCGTGAGGGATACGAAAAAGGTCTCAGAGTCAAACATCTTGGTGAAGCAATAAGAGCCAGTCTTCATGCCGAATATGGTCGTATTGTCGACAAGGTCCAGGTAGATATTTACACTGATGAGAATAAAGTAATTGAAATGCAGCAGGAAGCAAGGAAAGTCTACCACGAAAGGGACGAAAGAATTAAAGCTTTAACTGATGCATCCGTTGATATTTTTTACAGCTGTACCCTCTGTCAATCATTTGCTCCTTCCCATGTTTGTGTTATTTCTCCAGAAAGAATTGGGCTCTGTGGTGCCTATACATGGCTGGACGCTCAGGCTCACTATGAGATGGAACCTACCGGCGGTAACCAGCCAATCGAAAAGGGATCGCTAATTGATGAGGAAAAAGGCATCTGGGAAGGAGTAAACGAATTTGTTAAAAGACATTCCCATGGGAAGATAGAAAGCGTTTCTCTCTACTCAATGATTCATGACCCGATGACATGCTGTGGATGTTTTGAAGTAATCCTTGCAGTGCTACCACTTTCCAACGGAATAATGGCTGTTCAAAGAGGTTACCAGGGGATGACTCCCGTGGGAATGACCTTCTCAACGCTGGCCGGGATGGTCGGCGGCGGACAGCAATCTCCTGGCTTTATGGGAGTAGGAAGGGTATATCTCGTAAGCCGAAAGTTTGTTTCTGCTGATGGTGGACTTCTCCGACTGGTATGGATGCCCAAAGAATTGAAAGAAAGCTTGAGATCAAGTTTACAGAAGAGGGCTGAAGAGCTTGGCTATCCAGACCTCGTTGATATGATCGCAGATGAAACGGTGGCTGTTACTGAAGAAGAAGTCCTCGATTATCTACAGAAAAAGGGTCACCCAGCTTTAGCTCTTGAACCAATTCTCGGATAAGAAAGGAAGAGTAGTTAAATGGCATTAACAGGACTTGATATATTTAAACTGCTGCCTAAAAAAAACTGTGGAGAATGCGGCGTCCCTACCTGTTTAGCCTTCGCAATGAAGCTGGCAGCCGGTCAGGCAGAAATCGACCAATGCCCTTACGTCACTGATGAAACAAAAGAGCAGCTTTCTGAGGCTGCTGCTCCACCAATCAGAACTGTTGAAATCGGCAGCGGCGAGAAAGCCGTAAAAATCGGTGGCGAATTAGTTATGTACCGTCACGAAAAGACATTTTTTAATCCAGCTCTTATCGCACTTCACCTTTCAGATGATATGGATAAAGAAAAAATAGACCAGCGCCTGGAAGAATTTCAGAAATCCAGATTTGAACGAGTAGGTCAGGTACTAGAAGCAAACATGCTTGCCGTCGAAGCAAAAAAAGGTGACCTTGAGAGTTTTGAAAATCTGGTAAAAACTGTTCTTCCTCTGAAACTACCGCTGATGCTGATAGCTCCTGTAGATTTCCTTGAAAAAATCATTTCCTCAGTTAAAAACGAAAATCCGCTTTTACATGCTGCCACATCTGACAATTTCGAGAAAATGGTTTCTTTAGCAAAGGAAAACAACCTGCCGCTTGTTGTTAGCGGACATTCACTCGATGAAGTTTCCGATCTCACCCAGAAGATAAAAGCTCTGGGAATTAAGGATATGGTAATTGAAGTTAAAACCGATAGCTTATCCGAGAATTTAAAAAACCTGGTTCTCATAAGAAGAGGAGCAATTGAAAAGAAGGTAAGTTCATTAGGATATCCTGTACTGACCTTTGCAGTCTCAAAAGATGGTGATGACTGGACAGAGCTTGTCAGTGCTTCTATCTACATTGTCAAATACGGTGGTATAGTTGTTCTATCAAGCCTTGAAGCCTGGAAAGCGCTGCCTTTATTTGTCCTCAGGCAAAACATTTTCACCGATCCACAAAGGCCATTACAGGTAGAACAAAAAGTTTATACTATTGGAAGCCCTGGCAGCGATTCTCCATTTTTGGTCACCGTGAATTTCTCACTTACTTACTTTATTGTCAGTTCTGAAATCGAAGCCAGCAAGGTACCTACTTGGCTGGGGGTGGTAAATACTGAAGGTCTCTCAGTTCTTACCGCCTGGTCTGCTGGAAAGCTGACTCCTGAAAAGATAGCTAGGTTTGTAAATGAACAAAGCATGTCTGATAAATTGAATCATCGAAAAATAGTTATCCCGGGTTTCGTGGCACAGATGAAAGGCTCATTAGAAGACGAACTGCCAGGTTATGAAATCATCGTGGGCCCACGTGAAGCTTCCGAAATCCCATCATTTCTAAAATCATGGAAGGTTTAAAATGGGAAAATTACCTCCATGTATGGCAGCATGCCCTATTAGAACAGATGCCAGGCGTTATGTGCAGGCAATTGCTCTTGGTAACTTTGAAGAGTCACTTAGAGTTCTTTATGAGGTAAATCCCATCCCTGCCGTCTGTGGTCGAATTTGCTCAAGGCCCTGCGAAGATGCCTGTCGCCGAGGAACCGTTGACGAACCTGTGGCAATCTGCCACCTGAAAAGATTTGTAGCAGATAATGCCGATATTGCACTCGAAATGCCACCCATCAAATATCCGGAAAAAATCGCAGTCATAGGCTCCGGACCTGCCGGTCTTACATGTGCTTACGAGCTGAGAAAGCTTGGTTATGCTGTAAAAATCTTTGAAGGCGAACCCTTCGCCGGTGGAATGCTTCGCATGGGGATTCCCCTTTACAGACTTCCAAGGTCAGTTCTCGATAAGGAAATTGAAAAGTTAAAAACTTTTGGTATCGAAATTGAAACGGGAAAAGAAGTTGATTCTCGATTTACCATCGCTGATCTTCTCGAAGAGTATCAAGCAGTATTTTTAGCAGTAGGTGCTGCTAAAAATGTCACTCTTAACATCGAAGGAGTTAATCTGCCTGAAGTTTATCAAGGAGTTGATTTTCTAAAACGTGTTAACCAGGGAGAAAGACCTGATCTTGGTAATAAAGTGGTTGTCGTTGGAGGAGGAAATACTGCTATCGACTCGGCTCGGATGGCAAAAAGAATTGCCATGTCTGAAGTCGTTTTAATTTATCGTCGGTCAAAAGACGAAATGCCTGCTGACCCGAAAGAAATCGAAGAAGCAGAAGCAGAAGGCGTCAAAGTAATGACTCTAATCTCTCCCATAAAAATCACTAAAGAAAAGGGTGAGCTAAAAATTGAATGTGTTGAAATGGAACTTGGCGCACCTGATGAGAGCGGGCGTCCACGTGTTTCTCCAGTTGAAAACTCTAATTTTAAAATCCCGGCAACGTCAGTCATCCTCGCTATCGGCCAGGTTCTTGAAATGCGTTTTTCCCGTGGAAAAGTGGAAATTAAGAAAGGTCTGATTCAGGTTGATCCCGCGACAATGATGACCAACTGGATTGGTGTTTTCGCAGGAGGAGATGGTGTAACAGGTCCTTCTACTGTGGTAGAAGCAATGGCGCAGGGAAGAAAAGCTGGAATTTCCATCCACTCCTTCTTAAGAGGCATTGATCTTTCAAGCCTTCTTCCACCGGCTGAGCCTGCACCACAAATTGCTTTTCACGTTAGAGAAAAAATTACCAGGTCCCCGCGAATTAAGATGCCATCAATTCCTTTAAAAGAAAGAATCAAAAGTTTTGATGAAATTGAGAAAGGATACTCTATTAAAGAAGCTATAAAAGAGGCTCAGAGATGTTTGAACTGTATGGCAGCTGCAGAAGTCAATCCCCAGCTTTGCCTTGGATGTCTCACCTGCATCAGAACATGTCCATATAAAGTGCCCTCATTGCTTGACTCAGGAATCGCATATATATCTCCAGAGAACTGTCAAGCATGTGGACTTTGCGTTACTGAATGTCCAGCAAAAGCAATATCCTTTTCTTTTCTCCCTGAGGAACATTTTGTCAGGGAGGTAAGAAAGCAGGCACGTAATAATGGTGGGATTGTGGGAGTATTTTGCGTCTATAACTCATATGCAGCAGCTCATTCTCTTCCTGGAATTGGCTATCCGTGTTTAGGGAAAATAAGCCTTAACTCGCTGCTTCAGAGCTTTGGTCCAGGAATTAAAAAAATATTAATGGTTGGTTGTCCTGAAGAAAACTGCCACTTTCATTCGGGTTCCAGGAGAGCTCATAAACGTATCAATTATCTTAAAAACTTCCTTCCTGAAATGGGAATGAATGAAAATATCATCCAGTTCCATCAAATAGAGGACCCTGAAGGAAGTTTTTACCTGGAAAGATTGAAGGAGATTACAGATGATAGTCGCTGAAATAAAACCACTCGAAGAAATAAAAGAAATGGTGAAAGACAAAAAGGGGGTTCTTCTTGTGGGATGCAACACTTGCACCGCAGTTTGCTTCTCTTCCGGAAAAAGGGAACTCGAACTCTTACAAACACAACTTGATCTTTCATTAGAAAACCCAAAACCAGCATTCTGGCAGGTAATAGTTAGAAGAGCTTGCGAACCGGAAATGGTTACCGAAATATCAGATTACACAAGAGAAGTGGAGGCGATTCTCTGCCTTTCCTGTGGAATAGGTGTCCAAACGTTAAGCGACATTTTTCCTAAAAAACAAGTTTTTCCAGCACTCAACACTTCGTTTCTTGGAAGACCCGAAAAGCTTGGTTTCTGGCAGGAAGTTTGCGTAGCCTGTGGCGATTGTATCCTTCATCTAACAGGTGGAATCTGCCCCTTGAGCAGATGCGCTAAAGGGCTTCTGAACGGACCATGTGGAGGTTCCCATGAGGGAAAATGCGAAGTATCGCCGGACATCCCCTGTGCCTGGGAAGAAATCTTTACACGCCTGAAAGAAAAAAATCAATTAAATATGATAAGAAAAACTAAAGAACCACGCAAAGTTATTAGAAAACCACGATATCTTTTAAGAGAGGACATTTTCGAGGATGAAAAGTAATCTTGAAAGGGTCTTAAGAGAAAAAAAATTTGCCGTCACCGCCGAACTTGGACCTCCTCGTGGCGCTGACCCAGACAATGTTCGAGAAAAGGCACGCATTCTCAAACCCTATGTAGATGCAGCTAATGTCACAGATAATCAGTCAGCAGTGGTTTACATGTGTTCTTTAGCTGCTAGTGTATTAATGATTGAAGAAGGCCTTGAGCCTGTCTTTCAGATTACCTGCCGCGATAGAAACCGCCTGGCGCTTCAAAGTGACTTGTTAGGTGCCAGTGCCCTTGGAATCAGAAACGTACTTCTCTTAACAGGAGACCATCCTTCTATTGGCGACCACCCGGAAGCAAAAGGAGTTTTCGACCTTGACTCTCAGCAGCTGATCCAGCTAACTAAAAAAATGCGGGAAGAAGGAAAATTATTGAATGATCGAGAGCTGACTAAAAGTCCCGATTTCTTCATTGGTGCTGCTGCTAGTCCCTTCAATGAACCTTTAGAGGCACATATGATGCAAATGGAAAAAAAAGTCGAAAGCGGTGTGGATTTTTTTCAAACTCAAATAGTTTACGACCTGGAAAAATTTAAAAAATGGGTCTCTGAGGTTCACGAGAGAAGAATCGATGAGAAAGCATTTATCATCGCTGGCGTTGCACCTATTAAATCTTTAGGTATGGCTAACTACATGAAAAACTATGTCCCCGGTGTAAGCGTTCCCGACGCTGTAATCAAAAGGCTGGAAAAAGCAAGTGACAAGAAAAAAGAAGGAATTAAAATTTGTCTCGAAGTCATCGACGAGGTAAAAAAGATAAAAGGCATTTCTGGAATCCACATCATGGCAATAGGCTGGGAAGAAGCAGTTCCAGAAATTGTTGAAAGTGCAGGTTTATTCCCGAGACCTGCATTCAAAGAGTAATTTCTTTCAGGGAGGAAAACCTGACAGTGAAAATTGCGATTGCTGGAAAAGGAGGAGTTGGAAAAACTACTATTGCTGGTTCACTGGCTCGCTATTATGCGGATAAAGGCTATCGTGTTATCGCTGTAGACGCTGACCCAGACGCTAATCTTGCTTCAGCTATTGGTATACCTTCGGAGACAGAAATCGTTCCCATTTCTAAAATGAAAGATTTGATAAAGGAAAGGACTGGCGCAGAGCCTGGCACTATTGGTGGCTTTTTCAAACTCAACCCTAAAGTTGATGACATCCCCGACAGATTTTCAGTCCAAAAAGACGGGATCAGATTATTAGTGATGGGATCAGTAGAACACGGAGGTAGCGGATGTGTATGCCCTGAAAGCGCTCTCTTAAGAGCCCTGATATCTCATCTTCTTCTTGAGAGTGATGAAGTCGTTATTATGGATATGGAAGCAGGACTGGAGCATCTTGGTAGAGGTACCGCAGATTCCGTAAATGCCCTTATAGTCGTGGTAGAACCAGGTCTTAAAAGCATTCAAACTGCGAAAACGATCAAAAAGTTAGCCAGAGAGATAGGTATTGAAAAAATTTTTCTGGTAATCAACAAAGTTAAAACAGAAGAGGAACTGGATCAAGTTAAGGAAAAATTAATAGAAATCTCCTACCTTGGGAAAGTAAGCTATAGCGATAAAGTTCTAAAAAGCGACATTGAAGGTTTTTCTCCATATGATGCCAACAGTGACTTTGTTCTTGAAATTGAAAGAATCGCCCGCGAATTAGAAACACAGCTCGTGGAGCCAGCATAAAAATCAAAAAGATTAAAAGGAGGTTTAAATGTTAGTAATCGGAGAAAAAATCAACGTGATGTCCAAAAACTTAGGCGAAGCAATGAAAGAAAGAAACCCGGGACCCATTATAGAAATGGCAAAAAAGCAAATCGAGGCTGGAGCCAACTATCTTGACATTAACATAGGACCTGCTCCTAAAGAGGGACCTGAGCTTATGGAATGGTTGGTGACTACCATACAGAATGAGGTAGACATTCCGCTTTGCCTTGATACTACTAATTTCGAAGCTATGGAAGCAGGGCTTAAAGTTCATAAAGGAAAAGCACTTATCAACTCTGCGTCAGGCGAACCTGAAAGACTTGAAAAAATGATGTCTCTCGCTGCTAAACATGATTCACTGATAATTGGACTCTGTCTTTCAGCTGAAGGGATTCCTCGCGACGCAAATGAAAGGGTCATGGTAGCCGCTGAAATAATCACTAAAGCGGCAGAACTGGGAATTCCAAACGATCACATCTATCTCGATCCACTTATTTTGCCGCTCTCTGTAGCCCAAAAGGATGTGCTTGAAGTTTTCGAATCACTAAGGATGTTCAAAAGCCTGTCTGAACCGCCTCCAAAAACCGTTGTCGGACTTTCAAACATTTCCAATTCTTTGCCCCGGGAACTCAAACCTCTGGTTGATAGGACTCTACTGGCAATGCTAATGGCGTGTGGCCTTGATGCCGCAATACTTGATCCACTGGACAGAGAAATGATAAATACACTGAAAACGGCTGAAGTCTTGCGAAATGAAAATCTATATGCCCCATCATATTTAGATTAATCAGGCAGGAATTTCTTCAAAAAAACAGAAAAGAAGGTTTTATTTTCATAGAATGATTAATTTTGGAGATCAAGGTGGAAAGGATAAAAAAGGCTGATCTTAAGAAACTTGAAAAAATAATTTCAAAATATGAAGGTGAAAATGGGTCATTGATTCCTGCTTTACAGGAAATTCAAAGAGAGCTTGGGTATATTCCTCAAGAAGGTTTGCGCTTGATTTCTGAAAAGATAGCTGTCCCTGAGAGCCAGATTTACGGTGTTATTACGTTCTATGCCCGGTTTAGACTTAAGCCTCAGGGCAAATACACCATTAAAGTTTGTCATGGTACTGCTTGTTACCTTAGTGGAGCGAAAGATATCACTGACTCTTTGTCAGACGAGCTGGGAATAAAGGTAGGTGAAACCACTGACGACAGGCTTTTTACTCTGGAAACTGTATCCTGCGTGGGAGCCTGTGGTCTTGCTCCGGTAATGATGATAAACGATGAAACCTTTGGAAGACTAACCCCGCGCCAGGCTCGAAGAATTACTAAAAAGAAAAAGTAAGAGGATAAAAATGCGGAATAAGAAAAATGCCAGAAGAAAAGGAGTTCTTATCTGTACCGGAACCGGATGCATGCTTTCGGGCGCTCCCGAAGTTCAAAAAGCATTTGAGAGTGAATTAAAGAAAGCGAAGCTCCTGAAAAAAGTAGATATTACTCTAAGCGGCTGCCATGGTTTTTGTAGCCAGGGACCAATCGTGGTTATTTATCCTGAAGGCATCTTCTATCCAATGGTTACGCCAGAGCAAGTTCCGCGAATCGTTGAAGAACATCTGAAAAATAATCGCATCATTGAGGAGTTTTTATATTCCGACCCGCTGACTGAAAGGAAAGTTCCTGAGTTCAAAGATATAAATTTTTACAAAAAACAAACTCGTATTGTTCTCAGGAATTGCGGTGAAATTGACCCTGAAAATATTGATGAGTACATTAAAACTGGAGGTTACAAGGCTTTAGAAAAAGCACTTTCAGAAAAACCAGAAAAAATAATTGAAGAAATAAAGGCTTCAGGTCTTCGAGGTCGCGGAGGTGCAGGCTTTCCGACAGGTCTCAAGTGGGAGCTGACCCGAAAAGCTGAAGGAGATATTAAGTATGTCATCTGTAATGCTGATGAAGGGGACCCTGGCGCATTTATGGATCGAAGCGTCCTCGAAGGCGACCCTCACAGCGTGATTGAAGGAATGATTATCGCAGCTTATGCTATCGGTGCCTCAGAAGGCTATGTCTACGTCCGGGCAGAATATCCTTTAGCAGTAAAACGAATCAGGATTGCGGTAGAACAGGCAAGGAACAAAGCTCTTCTTGGAAAAAATATTTTAGGCACTTCCTTTAAGTTTAATATAAAGATCAAGGAAGGTGCTGGGGCTTTTGTCTGCGGTGAAGAAACTGCCCTTATAGCTTCCATAGAAGGAAAGAGAGGAATGCCACGTCTTCGTCCTCCATTTCCTGCCAACCAGGGCCTCTGGGGAAAACCAACCTGCATCAATAATGTAGAAACCCTGGCTAACATTCCCTGGATTATCAACAACGGTGCTAAAAAATACGCTTCTATCGGTACAGATTCTAGCAAAGGAACAAAAATTTTTGCTGTGACGGGGAAAATCAAGAATAGTGGACTGGTAGAAGTTCCAATGGGAACTACATTAAGAGAAGTCATCTTTGATATTTGCGGCGGTATTAAAGATGGCAAAGAATTTAAAGCAGTTCAGATAGGAGGACCTTCAGGTGGATGTCTTCCAGCAGAATATCTGGATACTCCAATTGACTATGAATCTCTAACAGCATCAGGTGCTATAGTTGGTTCCGGTGGTATGGTAGTAGCCGATACGTCTTCATGTATGGTCGATTTAGCTCGATTTTTCCTTGAATTCACTCAGAAAGAATCTTGTGGGAAATGTGTTCCCTGCCGTGTAGGAACCTTGAGGATGCTTGAGATACTAAATAAACTAACATCTGGCAAAGGAAGTCGCAATGATCTGGAAAAGCTTGCTCAGCTCGCTGATATAGTAAAGGTGTCTTCACTGTGCGGTCTCGGGCAAACAGCACCAAATCCGGTACTTACTACTCTTAGGTACTTCTACGACGAATATGAAGCTCATATAGATGGCAGATGTCCCGCTGGTGTCTGCACTGCTCTCACTTCATTCATTATTAACGAAAAGTTATGCACCGGCTGTGGGGTTTGTAAAAAATTCTGCCCAGTAGAAGCTATAGTTGGTGAAAGAAAAAAAGTCCACCAGATCATTGATGAAAAATGTATAAAATGTGGTGTATGTAAAGAAAAATGCCCGTTCGAAGCCATTTATAAAGTTTGAGGAGGGCAAAATGAAAGTCTCAGAAGTTATGACTCAAAATCCGATAAGAGTTTCCCGGAAAACTTCAGCCACAGAAATTGCCAGACTTATGGATAAAGAAAACGTTGGTTCTGTTCTTGTAGTCACTGAAAACGATGAACTTTTAGGAATCATCACTGAAAGAATGTTAGTTCTGGAGATAGTCGCAGCAGATAAGCATCCTTCAGAAGTAAAAGCGGAGGAAATCATGTGGGAAAGTGCTATTTCTGTTCCCCCGGAAATGGATATTAACAAGGCAGCCGTTCTACTGGAAGAATTGGAAATTCGCTACCTGCCAGTAATTGACAAAGGAAAAGTGGTAGGAATACTCTCTGTCTCCGACTTTGCGGGTTTGCTTTCAAACCTTGTAGATTGTGTTTTTGCAGAACTAAAATACCGGAGGAAAAAGCGCCTTGAAAGAGATTAAACTGAAAATCAATGGCAAAAACATAACCACAACTGAAGGCAACACTATACTCCAGGCAGCCATTGAAAATGGGATATACATCCCTCATCTCTGCTATGAGCCGAGGCTCAAACCTATAGGTTCCTGCCGGCTTTGCCTTGTAGAAATTAAAGGCGAAAAAAAGATGCAGTCGTCTTGTGCCACACTGGCAAGAGAAGGCATGGAAGTGATAACCGATTCCTATACCCTTCATCAAATCCGAAAAACTATCGTTGAATTATTACTCTCCACTCATCCAGAAGACTGCCTTACCTGTGAAAAATGTGGTGACTGCAGTCTTCAGGATCTGGCATATCTGTATGGAGTTCGGACAAATCCATTCGATGGCGAAAAACCATTTTTTCCACTTGAAGACCATAATCCATTGATTTTACGTGAGAGAGAAAAGTGTATTCTCTGTGGAAGATGTGTACAGATTTGCGCAGACGTTCAGGCCATTTTTGCTTATACTTTCATTAATCGCAGCTCTAAAACTATAGTGGGAACAGCCTTCGATAAGCCTCTTACAGCAGAAAACTGTGAATTTTGTGGACAGTGTATCTCCACTTGCCCTACAGGCGCTATTCTTTCTCGTATCGAAATAGGAAAGGCAAGAAGATGGGAAACAAAGGGTGTCACTACCACCTGTCCTTACTGTGGTTGTGGGTGTCAGATAACTCTTAAGATAAAAAATAACAATGTGGTTGGCATAGACTCCTTTTACAAAACCCACAATAGCGGTAATCTATGTGGCAAAGGAAGGTTCGGCTGGGAATTTATTAATCACCCTGATAGATTGAAAAATCCACTTATAAAAAGAAATGGGAAGTTTGAAGAAGCGACATGGGATGAAGCCTTAACGCTTGTAAGTCAGAAACTTCAAGAAATAAAAGAAAAAAGTGGACCTGACTCTCTGGCTTTCATTGCTTCTGCCAAATGCACCAACGAAGAAAACTATCTCTTTCAAAAGCTCGCTCGTACTGCATTTGGCACTAACAATGTAGACCACTGTGCCCGCCTCTGTCATGCTCCAACCGTGGCCGGTCTGGCTACTGTATTTGGAAGCGGAGCGATGACAAACTCTTTTAAAGACTTAGAAATTGCAGATGCTGTTTTTGTAATTGGTTCAAACACCACTGAAAATCACCCTATAGCCGGTCTCGCAATAAAAAAAGCAAAAAGAAATGGCGCTACATTGATTGTCGCTGATCCAAGAAAGATTAAACTTACTCAATATGCTGACTTTTGGTTAAAATTCCGCCCCGGAACCGACATCGCTCTCATTAATGGCATTGCCAACATCATCTACAAGGAGAACCTCTATGATAA
>CALIRS010000249.1 GCA_938042205.1 uncultured bacterium
AGGAAAAAGTAGACTAAAAATCCTATATTTGCCCAGAAAATCGGACGCCACTCCCTCTTAATGGCGGAAATAACCACGCCCGCAGACACAAGTATGAATCCCACAATCGTCAGGTCCTGAATAAAACGCTGGTTGATCACGAGATTCCAGTACCAGGGCTGGTTTATCCAATCCAGCCTGAAAAAGGCATCTCTTCTTCTCAGCCACAGTGTCCAGGAAAGTCCGGTCATCTCATAAAGTCTTGCCGCGTGCAAATACCAGAAAACAGCAGGTACTGTTCCACATGAAGCAATTGCCCATATTTTTAAGTCTCTAAACATTGAAAAGCCTTTTTTCACAAGCCCCAGTGATAGGTACAAGAAGAATAGAGCTACAGCTATAGCAATCTTCAATGAGGTAGCAATAGCAAGGAAAACGGTTGCGAGGATAAAATCTCGCCTTTTTTCTGATTCAAGAAACAGTACGTAGTGATAAATAGAAGCCACAGAAGAAAAAAGATACATAGATTCAGGCTGATAAGTTCGGGTGAAATACACCGCAAGAGGCGCAAACGAAAAAAGTGCTACTGCAAAGAGTGACCCTTTTTCTCCGATCAGCTTTTTTGACAACAGGTATATGTAAATAAAGGTACCGCAGGCGAAAAGCACGGCAACATATCTTCCGTAAAGGTCATTAACACCAAAAACTTTGTAAATTATTGCCATCAGAAAAGAAAAAATTGGAAACTCCATTTCCACGTAACCAGGAGTATTGCCCCTATCCATAATTCTCGGATAGAAAATGTTCATTCCTTCCTCATAGAAGTTCCTGGCTACAGAGGCGGTGTTGACCTGTCTGTGCCAGTGAAAATCAACGATCGGGGAAGTGATATATCTTAGTCTCAAAAATATGAAAAGTAAAAAAATGAAGGTAAGTACAACTATAAGGAAAGTATTTTTAGTTACTGCCCTGCCCCTTACTTTACCTGCATTTTTCTTTTTAGAAAACTTTTTCTTTTTGATTTTCTTCATTTCCCTCTACCCTTTTGCACATAAGAATATAAAAACTACAAAAAGTCGTAGTTAATACCTTTCGAATAACATGCCCCACTTTGTTTCTTTTCTTACTTTCTTCTGAATCCTTTTGCCAACCAGGGGCCACCACACATAATCATGATAAATAAAAGAGGCAAAGACGAAAATATAGACGAGAGGTGTGCGAAAAAAGAGGTTCTGTAAACCCTTCAAAGGTCCAAACCAGAAAGTATGACCTGCTCGTGCAGCTAAATTGCGCCCTACCTTGAAATTAAAATTGATATGCGACACATCTTCTCCAGCAACATCGATCTCAGATGGATTACCTGTCCCGAGCCCACGTTCGTGCGCAAGCCTTATGTAAGGCAAACTCATCGGCTCAAAGCCCATCATCTTGGAGGCGATGGAATCTATAGCGACCATATCTGAACTTGCCAGAATATAATCCTTTTCGTGCGGAATCATTGTTCTTGGTCCTGGCCCACTTCCGGCAATTGTTCCATCCATTACACAAAAAAGACCAGTGTGAATCTCTTTTTGAATCGCCAGCAAATCTACCAGTGTTTCATGAATCCATGTATGAGTATAATGGCGCCTGGTATTTAAAAGTCCCCCAAAAGCATTTTTCATGGAACCGGTGGTAGTTGTGTAAATATGTGTCTTCAAAGTAGGTAAATGTACTATATTCTTTCCAACGAAATACTCAGGAATCCGAATTCCTTCTGGAAAAATCTTATCAAGAGCAAGCATTTTTGCTTTCGGTTTATACTCTACCCATTTAATATGATCAGGCAAAAAATTGTATAGTTCTTTTATCCCATACTTCTGGTATATTCTGTCAAGCTTATTAAGCTTCGACCCCTTAATAGGGTTCGTCACTACAGTATTGTTGTGAACAGCCACGATCTCACCAAACCCTGCATTCTTAAGCCCTCTTATCGTTCCTTCAAGCTGCCAGGGGGTAGTGTTTGCCGAAAGATATGGCATATGCCAGGAAATGTTATCCTTTAAGATTGTTACCGCATTCGAATCAAGGGCATCCTTCAGTCCCGCTTCAAGCATAGCTTTTTCAATATCTTCAAGAACTGTTTCGGGTTTTGTTTTCATGACCACAACTTTTGCCAATCTTCCTCCTTCTTAAAGGCGAAAATAAAGTAATACAATCACACTTAAAATCCATAACAAAATATTTATGACCGTAGGTTTATCTTTAAGTAAAATGTCTTCGGGATTTCCACCTTCATTCTTTGTATGAATCAAATATTGGTATCTTAAGACCCCGTATAGCACAAAAGGAATGGTGAGCATCATATATCCGCCTCTTTTGGCATGGGAGAAAAAAGTATAAAGCGAATAAGTGGTAACGGTAGCAGCTGAAAGAGTACTTGTAATCTCGTCAAGGAGAGCCATCGAATACTCTGAAAGCACTGGGCGATGATCGTCGGAGATTTCGCCTAAAAGCAAGAGTTCATGTCTTCTTTTGGCTGCAGCCAGAAATAGAGCTAAAAGTGCTGCACAGATAAGAAGCCAGGGTGAAAGCGGAACCCCTATTGTCCAGGCACCCGCAACAGCTCTGATTACGAAGCCTGCGGCGATGGCAATGATATCAAGAATTACTACGTGCTTTAAGAATTCCGAGTAAGCGATTTGCAAAAGCAGGTACATGCCAGCAGCAATAAGATAACCGCTACCGGCAATGATTCCAAAAAAAAGAGCGGACAAAAAAAACAATACTCCTGCAAAGAATGCTTCATTTATAGAAATCTCCCCTGATGCTATCGGGCGGTTTCTCTTCTTAGGATGGTGACGGTCCTTTTCAACATCTAAGATATCATTCAGGATGTAAATAAAGCCAGATAGCATGCAAAGCGAGATGAATGCAACGCAAGTCTTTAAAAGAAGAGCTGTCTCGAAGAGTTTTCCTGAAAATATGATAGCGGCAAAAATTACCAGGTTTTTGGTCCATTGTTTGGGTCTGGCAGATGAGAAAAGTAGTTTTATTTTTCTAACCATCCTGCACCAGATTTCGATTTTTTCTTTCACAAAGTATACCTAAAATGCAAAAATTAAGGAATTATGAACACAACAGGAATAGTCAGAAAAATTGTTATCACTACCTTACTTGCAGTATTCTTTTACGCCATCCTGCTTATTTATTCAGATGCTTCAAAGGTTATGCGGTTAATAAAATCATTTAACCTCGGGATTCTTCTCGTTCTTATAATCCTCAGTCTTTTTTGCTACCTGTCAAGAACAATAAGGCTGATGTATCTGATGCATATTTCAGGCTCAAAGATCGGTTTTAAAGACAGTTTCTACATCCAGTTTTCAGGGATGACAATGACAATAACTCCTGGAAAAGTTGGGGAGGTTCTTAAAGCATTTCTTGCAAAGAAGATTGTGGGTTACCCGGTCGCCAGAGGTGTGGCGCTGGTATTTGTAGAAAGACTGACCGATTTTGTCGCCGTCTTAGTGCTTTCGCTTGGTGGATTAACTGCTATAAAGAGCAGCTACCTGAGTATTGGAGTTATTTTTGCGCTAACTGCGGTCGGTGTGCTGCTCATTTCAACAGAGTGGTTCCAGCGTATCTTTTTAGACTTGATAAAGAAAACAGGTTACGCTTCTCGTTTTCATGAATCTCTTGAAGAAATGTTTGGAGCAATAAGAGAATTCCTGAAGCTTAAGTCACTTTCTGTGTCTGTTTTCCTTGCCTTAACTGGCTGGGGTGCTGAGGGAGTAGCTTTCTATCTTGCACTTAAAACACTAGGGTTCACTGCGATAGGATTTTTTCAAGCGGTTGCTGTTTACGCCGTTTCCACTATTGTCGGAGCTCTGGCAATGTTTCCTGGAGGCATTGGTTTAACCGAAGGCTCCATAATGGGGATACTGCTTGCTTCTGGTGCTTCCAGAGATATTTCGTTTTCAGCAACGATGATAATCAGATTTACTACACTCTGGTTTGGTGTCGCTGCTGGCTGGCTCGTCTTCATTTCCAGAAACCTTTGGGGTTAGACCCCAAACATGAATTTTTCATCCCTTTAGGTCTGACCCTATTAGAAGTCGCCTGGAATATTGAAGGGGTAGGTATTGTATGGAAAAGGTAAGGTTTTGGCTTCTTTTCGTGAATGGCATAGTTCATCGCATGTTTTCGCACTATGGCAAAGACCTGCACAGCTTGCTGCACTAAACTGTTGATGTGACCAGTAAGCATATTCATCTTTCCCATGAAACTCAATCGGATGACACCTACTGCAAAATTCATCCCCTTTTGAAAAAGCTTTTCTGCCAGAATAATGACAGCGCCAGCATACCTGCTTCTTTGTAAAAGCAGCTTCTTTTGCATGGCCCGGAATAGGTAAACTTGCCCAATCTGGAGGATGAGGCATGGTGACCCCGTGGCAAACCAGGCATTCACTTTTCTCGTTATGACATAAACCATAGCACCAATTCCAGGCAACGCGAAGTTTCGCCCGCGGAAGTTCTCTTTTTGCAGGTCTAACTCCCTCTCCCATATCTTTTGAATGACAGACACCGCAATCATTTGCCGCTTTTCTTCCATCGTGGCAAAAGAGGCATGAACTCATCTGAGGGACCTTTTCAGGCAAACTGACACCGGGATGTGCTACCTGATTATGACAATCAACGCATCGTAAATTACTGTCATAGATTTCTCTGTGGCTTACAATAAGATTATATTTTCTAACGGTTTTATGTATCACTTCTCTGTGACACTTCATACAGGAAGAATCGTAAACATTGCCTGCCAGTGCATTGTTTGGTGGAACCTGAGGATTAACTAAATAATTTAGACCCCATCTGGCAAAGTCTAACTTCTGCTGAAGATAACCAATCAAGCCAGGCTTCATATGACAGGCAATACAGGTAAACTCTTTATGTGCTGTCTTTGCTAAAGCTTTCTTTTCGAGTCCTTCCTTGTGGCAGTTCAAACAGTTACTCTCATTTTGAGAGTAATAACTAACGGTTAATAAAATAGTAAAAATAAACAAAACCAGGAAGGAACGGCTTATCCAGATATCACGTTTACTGATAGAAACCTTTACCCAATAAGTAGCTCGCTTTCCGCGAGTAAGAAACATATATATGGCTACTACTATTAGAATTAATGCAGTCAAAAGAATAAAGATTATTAGTGCAACAATGATGGTCACAGTCGGATTAGCAGATGGCGCCAGAAACGCCTGTTTTAAATCAAGTAAAAAAGTATCAATTATCTGTCTTAAATTTATA
>CALIRS010000250.1 GCA_938042205.1 uncultured bacterium
TTAAAAGATCAGATAAAAGCTTCTTTTTCCATTTTTTGTCTGCTGAAATTAGGCTGATTTTCTTCATCCTCAGATTATCCTTAGTGAATCAAATTACTTTTATATCAATATTATCGCAAAAAATATAAATCGTTTTCTCAAGAAGGCTAATTGATAGGCTAATATGCGTAGAGGTTTCCGTAAGGACGATGGGATACTGGCACAATTTTTATAAACTTGCCTTTCAGTATCTTTTCTGCACTAAGTCCCATGTCATTAGAGAATTCTTTCACTAATTTTTCGATGAGCTTCCAGTCCTTTTCTTCAGGCTCAAAAACGGCAACTTCTCTACCAAGCTGATACTTTTCAACTTTCCCTCTTAAAAAAATTGTTCCGCCATGCATTCCAGTTGCCAAAAAATTACCAGCAATTTGCCCATTTTTACTATACCCGGTGTTAAGCCCGAGAACAAGAAGTATTCCGCCCGCCATATACTCTCCAAAAAAATCGCCCACTTTCCCTCCGATAATAATAACAGGGACTTTGCCCTTATACTGTTTCATATGAATACCGACTCGATAACCAGCATCACCTTTTATAAATAGTTTTCCGCCACGCATCCCATAACCGAGAACGTCACCTGCGCTGCCATGGACAACAATTTTCCCCTCATCCATAGTGTTGGCGACATGATCCTGTCCATTGCCACGCACTACAACTGTGGGACCTTTCATAAAAGCACCAAGGTCATTTCCAGGAACACCTTCAACGGTTATAAATACATTCCCCTCTAACCCGTCAGCGATAAAGCGTTGACCGTTTACACCAAGAACTTTTAGTTTCCTTGCTCCTCCGCGGATTGCTTTTCTTATTCTTTCATTAAGCTCTTTGTAGTGAAGGCCGGTGGCGTCAATAATCATGAGATAACTCCCAGCTTCTCCTTCCTTAATTTTTCAGGAAAATCAATATAACCAAAATCTCTTGATAGAAGGCGTTCTTTCATCGGTGAAATATCTATTGCCTCCCTGATAAGACCTATATATATGCCTGCACAATCGATTTCGCCTACCAGAACTACTCCTACCAGTTTGTCATCACGTATAACCATTTTTTTTATATGTGCTTTCCTCAGACTTTTTCAGTACCTCAAGGTTTTCATCTTCCACATTAGAAAGACCAGCAGTTAGTACCGGAACTCCAAAAAGCTCAATAGAGTTCATCGCTATCCCACCGGTAAATTCTCTTTTAACTCCGGCCATGTTATAACCAGCAATCTTTCCCTGAATGTATGCATTTGGCCAGATAGGAAAAACGCGATTTCCCTTACTCAAATAGTCAGGCCCTTCTGTAACATCTCCCGCAGCGTAAACATGAGGAATATTGGTTTTCATAGTGGAGTCAGTAATTATCCCTCGGTTTACTCTAATCCCGGCATCTTTTGCAAGAGAAGTGTTAGGAATCACACCGATAGCTATTACTACTGCATCACACTTAATCCTATTCCCATTGGTAAGCTTAACACCGGTCACCTTTTCCTTTCCTGTTATTTCTTCAACAGTAAGACCTGTAATAACTTCAACACCCTCCCTTTCAATTGCACTCCGAATGATTCTACCTGCTTCTTCATCGAGAACAGTACTCATCACTCGATTTGAAAGTTCAACCACTGTGACTGGCACACCCCTTTGTCTCAAGCTTTCAGTTACTTTAAGACCAATTAAGCCAGCTCCGATAACGACAAGATGATTAAAACTTTCGACTCTCGCCTTCAACCGCTTCGCATCGTCGAGTTTTGTAAAGGTAAAAACTCCGTCTTTATCTCGACCTTCAATCGGAGGAACAAAAGGAATACCACCTGTCGCGATAAGCAGTTTTTTGTATTCTATTTCTTCCTCATTCTTAAGCCTTACTCTTTTTGTCCTGGAATTAATGGATACCGCCTTAACATTGAATTTTGTCGTCACCCGGTTTCTCTCATAAAAATCACTATCACGATAGTTCATCATCTCTTCTCCTACCTTGCCAGAGAGGTATTCTGAAATCAATGGGCGAGAATAAACAGAATACGGTTCATCAGAAATGACAACTATAGGTGTTTTCTTATCAACTTTTCTTATAGCTTCGATAGCTCCCACGCTGGCTACAGAGTTACCAATAACTACATAACTCATTTTTACCTCTCCTCAAAAACAAGTGCCCGGTTAGGACACATTTCTACACAGGCGGGTATCTCTCGCCCGGTCGATTGGCAAAGATCGCATTTGACCACCTTCCCCCGGCTTAAGTCCCTCCTCGGAGCACCATAGGGACATACAAGAACACATGTCCAGCAACCGATGCATTTTTCTTCCCGATGGATTACCCGTCCACTTTCGTCTTTCATCATCGCACCGGTAATACAGGCTTCAACGCACAACGGCTCATCACAATGACGGCACTGAAGTGCGAAAGATATATGTTCTTTTTCTTCTACCGTTACTCTTGGTTCCGGTTTTGGTTGTTCATATTTATAAGCACGAATGATATCGCGTGAGAGAGAATGCTCAACTGCACAATAAACCTCGCAGAGCCGACAACCTATACATACTTCTTCCTTCGCATATACCCTTTTCATCATCTACCTTCCTGTGTCAGGAAAGTGGCGCTCCGGCGACTTTAACACCGAGAACATCCATTTCTTCTTTTGTTAAACCGACTGCTCTCAAATGTAGTCGGTTGCCCTTGAGGCTTTCGATGGCATTAATTCCCATTCCCCCAAGCATCTCGCTTATTTCATGAGCCCAGGCAGCAACAAGGTTATATAACCTTTCAGCAGCAATGTCTGGATTCAGGCGCTTGGAAAGCTTTGGATCCTGAGTAGCAATACCCCAGTTGCATTTGCCCGTATAACATTTCTGGCACACGTGGCAACCCATGGCAACCAAAGCTGCTGTGGCTATATACACCGCATCAGCACCAAGAGCAATTGCCTTAATCACATCTGCACTACTTCTGAAACCACCAGCAGCTACAATCGAAACTCTGTTTCTAATTCCTTCTTCCCTGAGACGGGAATCAACTGCTGCAATTGCAAGTTCAACTGGAATACCTACATTATCCCGAATTACTGTAGGAGCAGCCCCGGTTCCGCCACGGAAACCATCGATAGCGATGATATCAGCACCTGCTCTGGCTATACCACTTGAGATAGCAGCTACGTTATGAACAGCAGCTATTTTTACCGAAACTGGTTTTGTATATTCTGTAGCTTCTTTTAAGCTGTAGATGAGCTGACTAAGATCTTCAATAGAATAAATATCGTGGTGAGGGGCTGGTGATAAAGCGTCAGAACCAACAGGAATCATTCTCGTACGGCTAACCTCCTCGCCAACTTTTTCGCCGGGCAGATGACCACCAATACCTGGCTTGGCACCCTGTCCAATCTTTATCTCTAATGCAGCAGCCTTCTCAAGATACTTTTTATGAACCCCGAAGCGTCCTGAAGCCACCTGAACAATGGTGTGATCTGCATATTTATAAAGTTTTTCGTGAAGACCACCTTCACCAGTATTACAATAAGTACCAAGCTCAGTAGCTGCTCTTGCCAGGGCTTCACAGGCGTTATAGCTGATAGCACCAAAAGACATTGCTGAAAACATAATCGGGACTTCCAGCTTGAGCTGCGGCGAAACCTTTGTTTTCAAGCGAACGCTACCACCGCTAATTTCTACCTCAAGCGACTCAGGTTTGGATCCAAGATAGGTGCGTAGTTCCATCGGTTCTCTGAGTGGGTCTATTGAAGGATTGGTTACCTGACTGGCGTTTAATAGAAGATGATCCCAGTAAATCGGGTAAGGCTTTGGATTGCCCATCCCTGTAAGAAGTACACCGCCAGTTTCTGCTTGCTTCCAGATATTTCTTTGAACACTGGCAGTCCAGTTTGCATTATCTTTAATATAATGTTCGTATTCTTCAATAGTTAAAGCTTTAGTGGGACAGAACGTTACACAACGCTCACAGGCAACGCATTTATCGTTCTCACTGTAAATGCTTCCATCCTGACTAACTTTATGCACTTCGAAGGCACATTGTCGTACACATACCTGACATTCAATACATCTCTCATTATCTCTCTTAATCTTAAACTCAGGCAAAATATAACTTTTCATAAAACGATTCTCTCTTTTAGATTAATTACTTTAGCCTGCTTTTTGATTGAAGTTCTTTTTAGCTCTCCGATTACAGGCTCCCCTGCTCGAGGGTGCCATAGAATATCAAGGTTGGGTGAAATCTCTCTGATAGCTGCTTCCTCACTGGCAATAAAGAGCATGTCATCTTTACGCCCTGCAACCAGTGGACGGAGTTTCATGCGGTCACTTAAACCGATGATGCCACTTGCATGTCCCACAATAATTGCAAAGGGACCGTTAAGCATGGCGCTTCCATAAATCTGACGCAGAGCTTCAAATACATTCCCCTCTTCTTTCCTTTCTTCTTTAAGGCGGTCAATCTCACTCCAGAAAGGTGGTGCCAGAACTTTACAGGCAATTTCCACAGGAAGGCGATGATAACGAAGCATAAGGTCAAGCAAATAAGCAACCACTTCTGTATCTGTGAGCATAGTACATTTGTATCCATACATCTCAACATAGCGTCTATTGGCATCATAAGATGAGATTTCACCATTATGTACCACTGCCCAGTCAAGAATTGTAAATGGGTGAGCACCGCCCCACCATCCCGGTGTATTAGTCGGAAAACGACCATGCCCTATCCAGGTATAACCTTCATATTCGTCGAGTCGATAAAAGCGACCTATTTCTTCTGGATAACCAACCGCTTTGAAAGCACCCATATTCTTGCCCGATGAAAATACATACGCGCCGGGAATAGTATCATTTATTAGCATCACCGTTTCAATCACGTAGTCATCCTCAGAAATATCTTTATCACATTCGTCGAGCTCTGGTTTTAAAAAATATCTCCAGAGGATCGGTGCTTTTGTAATAGTGGACACTTTTCTTGTCGGAATAGGCTCTTCACCGCTTATACTAAAGCGTTCCTCAATGATTTTCTCGCTTGCATCTTTAGCTTCAGCATCATCGTACATAATGTGAAAGGCATAAAAATCCTTTTTATGAGGATAAATACCATAACCTGCAAAACCACCTCCAAGACCATTGGAACGGTCGTGAAGCACCTCTATAGAACGGATAATAGCTTCACCATTTATAAGTCTTCCCTCTTCGCTCATAAAACCAGTGAGCCCGCATCCTGATATGTTTCTTCTTCCGTTTATGCCTTCCATCTTTGCCTTCCCTTTTTCTCTCTTACTACTATGAAAGAAAAACGCCAACGCACCTTTTTAAAGATGCATTGGCGTCATTGCCAGAATTTATGTTGGAATAATGTTACAGAAATATTACAAGCGTGTCAAATATAATAATCAGTACTATGGAACTTACATTTTATTTGTCGGTTGCACTTATAACAATTTTATCGTTACTACCCTGGAAATATTTCTTTAAAAAGTTTATTGCAAGTGTCCTTGCTTTATTCACCATTAGAAACATAAGGAAAAAGTACCAGCGCTTGGCGCATCTTCCTCCCGCCCTTTCTCAAGAAAACCTGGAAAGACAGGTAGAACTACTTAAGACAAAATTTCCCGGAAATCCATTGGTCTGGTACTACGAAAAAGCACTTTTTGACCTGGAAAGAGACTTAAGATAATAGCTAAAGACGAGCTAACCTTTGTAAGGCTTTTATTTTTTCGCTTCTATCAACTGATGTCTTTGAGAGAGCTTTTTGAAGGATTTCTATCGTCTTGTCGTAAGTTTCTCTTTCAATCGGGTAAGGATATCCGTCCTTGCCACCATGAGCAAAACTGAACTTTACAGGGTCGCGATAGCTGGGTGAAGTTCCGTAAACAAGCTCTGAAATCAGAGAAAGTGCTCTTAATGTCTTAGGACCAACACCCTTAAGGGAAATTAACTTTTCAAAGTCTTGAGGTATATTTTCATAAGTTTTTAAGAGTACCCTGTATACCGAATCAGGACATAAGTCAGAAATGTCAACCGAATGTTTCCTAGAAAGATTAAGTGTTTGAATTTTTTTAAGCTCTATAATTAA
>CALIRS010000251.1 GCA_938042205.1 uncultured bacterium
TTGCAAGAACTACTGCTTGAGCAGTGGTAAAGGTGTCTTTTGAGACTTCTACTGAAGTCAGGATTCTGTTCTGGCCGGCGAGTCTTGAGGCTACAAGTTTGAGGCTGGCGTTTATCCCTGAAATCTCCTCTTCAACATTAACTATTACTGGATCTGCTTCTACAAAGCTCTTTTTCTTGCTATACCATTCTTCAATGACATCCAGGTAGTTTGCACCGTTAGTCGCATTGTACAATTCGGGGTTGAAGCGCAACCGATACTCCCCACTGTAAAGACCTCGAATAACATAGTTCCCGTTACTATCCGTGAAAGCTGATCCTGCCCGCACATAATCACTATCAAAAGCTATCACTCGAATATCCTTAAGTGCCCTGCCAGTAGAATCGGTAACTTTTCCACTGATCCTTCCCCCGACCTCAAGTCTTGCATTTATTCCCGTCGTTTCCTTACCAGCTTGGACATATACAAGGTCAGCAAGACCGGAACTTCTCTTATTATTAAAATATTCATCGAGATAATCAGTGCCATGAGCAAGATTGTACTCATAGGGATCAAAATAAACTTTATAGTTTCCTTCGCTTAGATCAGCAACCTGGTAGTTTCCCTGTGAATCTGTGTATGTTTCTTTTTCAATTGTTTCGCTTAAATTAACAACTTCTACTCGTATACCTTCAAGCGGAGACCCTAAAGTATCTATTACTCTTCCAGAAATTGACCCACTCTGACCCCAGGCAGGCAAAACTTGAATAATCAAAACCAGTGAAAAAGCAATAAAAGTGCAAATATATATTCGTTTCATGTATCGGTTAAACGCACCAGGCATTATAAAAAATTTCTCTTCTTTAATATCCTTCACTTAAAACTTTGTTCTTGTTAATACATATTGCTTTGAAAGGATTCTTCCCACTATATCCTTGAGAGACGCTAATAGCTTTCATACGGCAAAATGATTCACAAAGACGGCATCCACTACATAAAGAAGAATTAAAAAGCAACTCATCGCTAAAAGACTCCCCCGTTGGATCTCCGAAATCTATTTCCTCAATCTCGTTTTCACTTAAAGCACCGGAGGGGCAGCCACCTACACAGGCAAAACATAAATTGCACCTATCATTTACTTTAGCGTCAAAATAGTAATTTTTAAAAATTGCATCAATCAATTCTACGTTTCCTTCCTTAGATGCGAGATAAGTAACTACTTGGTTTAAAACTTCTCTTTTAACTGGTAGGTGTTTTTCATAAAAGGGAATTTTTCTTTCGTCTTCATTAAGAGTTTCATTTACTTCACGTGCTACTTCTTTCGTATACCAAGCAAACTCAGATATAAACTTGCGCCGATCATAGTTTACTTCTTCAAAATTAAGTTCTTCTTTTTCTTCCACAAGCTTAACTTTTAATAGCTCCTCTCCGAGCTTTTTCTCAACTTTCTCTTTAAAATTCTTAAGATTTTCGACAATAAATGAATTTTCACAATCCTTACATAATGTAAGATTTAAAACTAACTCTTTATCAAGAAATACGCTTAAAGCTATTAAAAGTTCTTCCGAAAGAAAGCCAAGGCAAAATGTCCTTTCATGAGCCTTTACCTCACTTTTGAAACAGCCAAGCACAGGGCTCTCAACTCTTTTTAGCCTGGATAACAGTGTATAAAACTTTTCTAAATCTACCTCGAGAGCAAAGGTAGGACATACAGCAGCACACAACATGCATTCTTTGCACAGCTTCCTATCAACTCTTAAGGTGTCAGAAATATCGATTGCTCTATGTGCGCATGCCTTTAAGCAAAGATCACAGACACTTTTATTAAATCTCAGCTTAAGGCACTGTGATGGCGTAACCATGAGAGTGCTTTTCATTCAACTGTAATTCCTTTCAACTGAAATATGGAATCTTTCAAAATAAGTATATCCTTTGCTACAAAAACCTCAGTTAAATCGGCGAGATTTTGATAAAAGGAATTCTCGATCCCTTCTTTCATTGATTTTGTAAACTCAGGCACCCAGGCTCCAAGATGCTTCTTCAAAAAATCTTCCTGGTCTTCAAGTATGGAAACTGCTACACTTATTTTTGAATCACCATCTTTTAGTGCTTCAAGTTCTTTGTAAATAAGGTAACTCATAAATTCAAGCTCAACTGAAATATGGTCAGGCATATCTTTTTGATGCTCATCGAGCATTACGCCAGCCTTTGCATATCGTCTTACAACATCTATCGTTGAATCACCCATTACTCTCCTTCCCTCATCAAGATAAACAGAACCGTACGGCGGAGCAATGAGCTTGAAAGGCCCGATAAAGAGCTTTGAATAATCAATAAGTAAATCTTTTGAAGTGTAGTTTTCAAGAGAGCTCTTCATCGCCTCTGCAAAATCACGTGCTTCATAGTAGTTGCCTTCAAGAGAAGCAATAAGATCATCCATCAAACTCTCTTTGTAGAAGTCTTCAGAAGGAAGGCAATAGCAAGCCGAAAGAAGTCGATAACAATTATACCTTCTATTCTCTTTCTCCAAAAAACCAACAGGTATATTCATATTAACCATTCTCCATTCTTTCATAAGTCATAAATAACACTTAAAAAAACCAAACTTAAGAACTTTTTTCATTCAAAGAATATCAAAAAAACACCTTATAATGCATTATAAGAAATCTACCTTGACCATCAGGGGCAAGGGGGAGACCTTTAGCCTCCCCCTTTTATCAAATCAAGGTGGTGCCTGCTACTTAAGTTACAAGCACGTCTTACGACAACCTCTTCGTATAGCTATCAGTATTCACGTAGTAAACCTGTGGACGCAATCCAGAAGCAGGAGGATCAATAAATTCAGCATAAATTCTGCTCCCGGGCTTTAAAACTTTTGCGCCTTCCGGAACCGGATCATCTGGCAACAAGAGCTGTCTCGCACCTGCAGGACACCGAAGCACGCAGTTGGGTTTTCTTTCGTTTTCAGGAAGATCTGTGTCAAGTATGCGATGGAAACAGAGATAGCACTTTTCAACTATTTTTGATCTTCTCACATCGTACACAGAGTAAGAACCAGGCTCCCATTTTGTTCTATATGGCGGAGCCGTCCCAGCTTTAGCTTTCACTTCAGCAGGTGTTGCAGTGCAATCTGGAATCACCGCATATGTCGAATCCCAATAGGCATGCGGAGAATACTGATTGTAACTTATCACGCTGAATTGTGGTTTTCCGAATGTGCTTCCCTGCGTTACTGTACGCCTGACATCTCTTGTGCTATAAGGGCAAGCATCCTGACATCTTCTGCAACCAACACATCGATCATCATCATGCATCACAATTCCAGTGGTAGTGTCCTTGTACATCGCCTTTCTTCCCAGAGCATCGGGCGCTACCGGGCACGCTGCCACACAAGCAGGGGAAATACAATGGTTACAATTGACAGGTGTTACTCGCCAGGTAGTATTAGGAAATTCACCTACAGTATCAACCAGAAAATCCGCCCAATTAAAAGTCTGTCCGCGGAATCTCCATGGTGTATTGTTTCCAGCCTTGCAAGCCAGAGCACAGGCTCCACACCCAACACATTTCAGCAAATCTATCTTTAATGCGTACTGGCCATTTGGCATTTATGGTTCACCTCCTTGAATATCCTCAAAAATCAAGGGGCGTAAATGCCCGCTTAGAATCGGGCATTTACGCTGGTT